>NZ_JBIIVN010000114.1:0-8644 GCF_044339385.1 Collimonas sp.
ACGGCTAGCTCCTTGAACTCCGCCGTGTACATCTGTTTTGGTATCTTCTTCATTGCTGGTCTTTCCAAAGGATCGTTGATTTTACGTTACCTATGGAAGACTAAATTTCGGGGGAAGCTCAAACAACTGAGCGCTCCAATGTAAAATGGGCGGCCGGACTTTGCCACCTGAGTCCCAGTATATCCCGGCGCGAACTCCCTGCCCGAACAGCGACGGCAGCGGATCATCAACAATCAACAATCAACAATCAACAATCAACAATCAACAATCAACAATCAACAATCAACAATCAACAATCAACAATCAACAATCAACAATCAACAATCAACAATCAACAATCAACAATCGACAATCGACAATCGACAATCAAAAACCGACAACCGGCAACGCACTCTCCTTACAAGCATAGCAAGCCTGCCACGCACAGCTTCTTTTCCAATAATCGCCAAGCCATGTACATCGTCAACCTGCTGCTCCCCGATTTCACCCTGATTCTGCTGGGATTGGCCCTGCGCCGCCTCAGCAATTGGGGTAACGAATTCTGGACCGGTGCCGAAAAACTCGTGTATTTCTTACTTTTCCCAGCGCTGCTGTTCTACTCCACTGCACGCACGCCGCTGCGCTTCGATACCAGCGGCAAGATGCTGGCAATCGGCTTGTTGGCGTTGGTAGGAGCCATCATCCTGACCTGGCTGGGCAAGCCGTGGATCAAAGCGGCACCGATGGATTACGAGTCCGGCATGCAAACCGGCTACCGCTTCAACTCTTACATGGCGCTAGCGTTGGCAGCAAGGCTCGGCGGCGAAGAAGCGACCGGCATGATGGCATTGCTGATCGGGTTCGGCGTCCCGCTGTGCAATCTGGCGGCAGTGCACGCGCTGGCACACAAAAACGGCGGTCTGTTCAAGGAACTGGCACGTAATCCGCTGCTGATCGCCACTGCCTGCGGATTGCTCTACAGCTTGCTGGGATTGCCGATACCGGAAGTCGCCGGGGCAGTGCTGTCGCGCCTTGGCAATGCCGCGTTAGCGCTGGGCCTGCTACTAGTCGGTGCCGGTCTGCGCTTGACCGGAGTCCAGCGCGCCAAGGCGCTGTCGGCTTATTTCCTGGCGGTGAAACTGCTGGCATTGCCGACGCTGGCTTTACTGCTCGGGCAGTGGTTTGGCCTGGCACCGGCGCAGTTGCAGATCGTGGTACTGTTTTGCGCGCTGCCGACGGCTTCCAGCGCCTACATTCTGGCGGCAAGAATGGGCGGTAATGGTCCGCTGGTGGCGTTCCTGATTTCTAGCGGCACCCTATTATCAGCACTGACGCTACCGTTCTGGCTGTGGGTGCTGCAACACTGAAGAGTTTGCTGCATGCGCATCGCCTCAAACCTCTGTGTGCTGCTGCAACGCCCACGCGACATGCTCACGCACCAGCTCGGACGGATCGTCCATGCGCGCCCGCAAAGCTGCAACGATCTGCGGCCTACCGGTACCGGCACCGGCTGCGGCGGCGTTACCTAAACCCACCGCCATATTGCGCAACCAGCGCTGATAGCCGATGCGGCGAATCGGGCTGCCTTCCATGCGGCTGTTGAATTGCATTTCTGTCCAGCCGAACAACTCCACCAGCGTGGCCTGATCCAGTCCGTTACGGACATCGAAATCACCCAGCGTAGACGGCTGCGCAAATTTGTTCCACGGACAAAACAGCTGGCAATCGTCGCAGCCATAAACCCGGTTGCCGATCAACGGCCGCAACTCAAGCGGGATGCTGCCTTTCAGCTCGATCGTCAAATAAGAGATGCAACGGCGGGCATCAAGCCGGTACGGAGCGACAATCGCCTGGGTCGGACAAACATCGATGCAGGCGCTGCATTGGCCGCAATGCGAACTGATCGGCGCATCCAGCGGCAGCGGCAGATCGGTAAGAATTTCACCCAGAAAAAAGAACGATCCGGCCTCGCGGTTGAGCAGCAGGGTGTGCTTGCCGCGCCAGCCCAAACCGGCCTTCTGCGCCAGCGCCACTTCCATCACCGGCGCCGAATCGGTGAATACCCGATAACCGAATTCGCCGATTTCATCCTTGATGCGGTCAGCCAGTTGCTGCAAGCGCGAACGCAGCACCTTGTGATAATCGCGGCCGCGCGCATACAACGACACCGTGGCCGTGCCGGCAGCACCAGGATTCAGCCGGGCCTGCTCGCGGCGGCGCCAGGCGCCGCCGTCACCCTGATATTCGCGCGGCAAATAATCCATGCGCGCCACAATCGCCCGGATCGTTCCCGGCACCAGTTCCGCAGGCCGGGCGCGCTTCATTCCGTGGGCTGCCATATAATCCATCTCACCGTGATAACCAAGCTCAAGCCACGCCTGAAAACCTGCCTCCTGCTGCGCCAGGTCGACATCGGATATGCGGATCTCGGCAAAGCCAAGCTCGCGCCCCCATGCCTTGATAGTGGCGGTAAGCGCAATTAAATTGTGATCCGTTACGAACATCGGGCGGGTTTTCCGGAAAGATTTTATATAGAGGACTATGTTAAGTGAAGCCGCGTTTTACAACCCACCTGCACGATGAAGCAGGCACCAACGCTCTGGGCGCTGCACTGGCGCGCACTTTACTGCCAGGAATCTCGATTCACCTGCAGGGCGATCTCGGCGCCGGCAAGACCGCCCTGACCCGTGCTTTACTGCACGCTGCGGGCTACCAAGGCCATGTCAAGAGCCCGACTTACACGCTTGCGAAACCTTATGCCATCCAGATAGATCAACAGACGGTTGAATTAATCCATTTTGACTTGTACCGGATGGCTAGTCCGGACGAATTTCTGGAAGCCGGTTTTCGGGAGCATTTCAACAGCAGCAGCGTCTGTATCGTCGAATGGCCGGAAAAGGGCGCTCCGGCGTTGCCGCAACCCGACATTCGCGTATTGCTCAATGTTTCCGGCAAAGGACGTGATGTAGAATTGCAGGCGTTTTCTGATAAGGGAAGTCAATGTCTCGCTCGACTGAAATTTGCACCAAACCTCTGAAATCCAAAATCCGCCGGACGGTACTCAAGGCTGGCGGCACGTTGCTGATTTCAGTCCTGGCGCCACTGTCCGCACGTGCAGCGCAAATTGTCGCGGTGCGCGTCTGGCCGGCAGAAGACTACACCCGCGTTACCCTGGAAAACGACTCTGAACTGAAAACCACCCACTTCCTGGTGCAGAACCCAGACCGCATGGTGGTTGACATCGAAGGCATCGAGCTGAGCCCGACCTTGAAAGAACTGGTCGCCAAAATTCAGTCGAACGACCCTTATATCAAGCAGGTACGGGTCGGCCAGAACCGCCCCAATGTGGTGCGGCTGGTGTTTGATCTGAAAGAAGAAGTCAAGCCGCAGGTATTTACATTGCAGCCGGTTGGCAACTACCAGCATCGGCTGGTGTTCGACCTGTATCCGGTCAATCCGTCCGACCCGATCGCCGCAATGATCGAAAAAGGCGAATGGCCAAGCGGCTCTGCCGATCCCGCGCCGCAAATCGCGCAAGCGCAACCGCCGCAGCCCAAACCGCAAGCTCAGGCGCAGCAGCAACCGGAGCAGTCGCAAATCGCGCGGATCGATCCGAAGCCGGACCAGACCCCCACTCCAGGCCTGACACGCATGATCACCATCGCCCTCGATCCCGGCCATGGCGGCGAAGATCCCGGTGCCACCGGACGCGGCGGCAACCGTGAAAAAGACGTGGTGCTATCGATTGCCAAACGTCTCAAAGCGAAGATCGAGCAACAACCAAACATGCGCGTCATGCTGACCCGCGATGCCGACTTCTTCGTGCCGCTCGGGGTACGCGTACAAAAAGCGCGCAAGGTGCAAGCCGATCTGTTCGTCTCGATCCATGCCGATGCCTTCGTCACGCCAACCGCGCGCGGCTCATCAGTGTTCGCCCTATCGGAAAAAGGTGCCAGCTCGACGGCAGCACGCTGGCTGGCTAACAAAGAAAACTCAGCCGACCTGATCGGCGGCATCAACATCAAGAGCCACGACAAGCAACTGGCCAGCGTCTTGCTGGATTTATCAACCACAGCCCAGATCAATGACAGCATGAAGCTGGGGAGCGCCGTGCTGAATGAAATCGGCGGCATCAACAAGCTGCACAAAGGCGCGGTGGAACAAGCCGGCTTCGCCGTGCTGAAAGCCCCGGACATCCCGAGCATCCTGATTGAAACCGCCTTCATCTCCAATCCGGAAGAAGAGGCCAAGCTGACCGACAACGCCTACCAGGACCAGATGGCGGATGCCGTGTTGAAAGGCATCAAGAAGTATTTTGCCCGCAACCCGTCGCTAGCCAGAAACCGCCTGACCTGAGTCATTATTGAGCAAGGTAAAACAACAAGGGCCTGATGCATATCGATGCGTCAGGCCCTTGTTTTATTTGGCAATCGCGATTGCCGCGTTATTAGAAACTCGAAACCAGAAACCAGAAACGCGCTGAGAATAACTTAAAAACGTTGATGAGCGCCACTCACACACCGCGTAGCTTCTGATAAAGCTTCCAGAACGCACCCGCCGCTACCGGCAGCACGGCGGCACCGACGCCGATCAGCACGATGGTGTTCAGATGATCGCGAATGATCGGAATATTGCCGAAGAAATAGCCCGCGGTCACCAGGCCCATCACCCATAACAGAGCACCGGTAATATTAAAAAACTGGAATTTAGAGAAGGTCATTTCCGATACGCCAGCCACAAACGGCGCAAAGGTTCGCACGATCGGCACGAAACGCGACAGGATGATGGTCTTGCCGCCGTGGTGCTCATAGAATGCGTGGGTCTTTTGTAATGCAGCCTTATCCAGCCAGCGGTAATCATGGGTATAGACTTTATGGCCAATCATGCTGCCGATCCAGTAATTCAAGGTATTGCCGGTAGTTGCCGCAATAATCAGCAATCCCATCAAGACCCAGATGTTCATCTCCCCGTTGGCGCAAAATGCGCCTGCGACAAACAGCAATGTATCGCCGGGCAAAAACGGCAGGACAATCAGGCCGGTTTCGCAAAAAACAATCAGGAACAGCACCATGTAAATCAACGTGCCGTATTCCTTAATCAAGAAACCAAGAGATTTATCGACATGCAGGATGACATCGATGAATTGCATAAAGTCCATAAGTGTTTTTCCTCAGTTAGCGCGGGAATAATACACTACGAAAGACAACAAAAAGACAGATCGGTTGCTTGATTATGTTAACGGCGTCTAAAAAACCTTTCAACGCGCTATACGGCCCCCTCGATCCCAGCCAGCGCCTCGCGCTGAGGCGCGCTTAGGTATAATCGCCACATGAATGCACCGCTCGCCCCCATCCGTCCGATCCAGCAACTGCCGGACAACCTGATCTCGCAAATCGCCGCTGGCGAAGTAGTCGAAAGGCCATCCGCCGTGGTCAAGGAATTACTGGAAAACGCGCTCGACGCCGGTTCCACCCAAATCACGGTGCGCCTGGAACAAGGCGGCGTCAAACGCATCGCCATCGCCGATAACGGCCGCGGCATCACGCCGGAACAACTGCCATTGGCGCTAGCGCGCCATGCCACCTCAAAAATCGCCTCGCTAAACGATCTGGAAAACGTTGCCACGCTGGGTTTTCGCGGTGAAGCGCTGGCCTCGATTGCGTCGGTATCGCAACTGACGCTGACCTCGCGCAACGCCGACGCCGCGCACGCCTCAGAAATCGACGGCAGCACGCTGGCCGTAACGCCGTCATCCGGCGCCCAAGGCACCACCGTCGATGTGCAGGACCTGTATTTCAACACACCGGCGCGCCGCAAATTTCTGAAATCAGAGCAGACCGAATTCGGCCATTGCGCGGAAGTGGTACGGCGGATTGCCCTGACGCGGCCGGATGTATCTTTCTCGCTGAGCCACAACGGCAAGACCATCGATCACTGGAACGTCACCGACATCGCCAAACGCAGCGCCAGCATCCTCGGCAACGAGTTCGCCAACGCCCGCCTGGCGCTGGACGAAGCCGCCGGACCGTTGCGCCTGCACGGCTTCGTCGGCTTGCCGACCGCCTCTAAAGCACGCGCCGACGCCCAGTATTTCTACGTCAACGGCCGCTTCGTGCGCGACAAGCTGCTGGTACACGCGGTACGCGCCGCCTATCAGGACGTGCTGCACGGCGACCGCTATCCCGCATATGTGTTGGCGCTGGACCTGGACCCGGCACTGGTCGACGTCAATGTCCATCCATCAAAAATCGAAGTACGCTTCCGCGACAGCCGTGCCGTGCACCAATTCGTGTTCCACGCCGTCAGCCGTGCATTGGCGCAAACCTCTGCCACATCGTTTGGCGCGACCCCGGCCCCGCTGGCTGCGCCGAGCGGCGCCATGCCGTGGATTCGCGGTTCGCAAGAACACTTGCAAGCGATTCTGCAACCGGCAGCGCAACCGCTTCATCACCAGACATCGTTCGGCCCGCAGTTTGCACCAACCACGCATGGCGTCGCCCAGACTGCCGCCAACTACGGCGCACTGTTTGCCGATGCCGACCGCAGCCCGGGCAACACGCATGGCTACGCCGCCAACACTGCGCCCGCAGTTGCCGCCGCCAATCACACCCTACCAGCCGACGACTTCCCGCTTGGCTTCGCGCTGGCACAATTGCACGGCATTTATATCCTGGCGCAAAATACCAAAGGCCTGGTGCTGGTCGACATGCACGCCGCGCATGAGCGCATTCTGTACGAACAATTGAAAGGCGCGCTGGATAAAGATGCGATGCAGGTGCAGCCGCTGCTGATCCCGGTGACGTTCTTTGCCGATGCCATCGAAGTCGGCACCGCCGAAGAAAACCGCGACACCCTGCATGCGCTGGGCTTTGACATCGCCGCCATGTCGCCCCCCACGCTGGCGGTGCGTTCAGTGCCGGCCCTGCTAAAGAACGCCGATGCGCAAACGCTGGCACGCGACGTGCTGCGTGACGTACGCGAGTTCGGCGGCTCCCGGGTGCTGGTCGAACGCCGCAACGAACTGCTCGGCACGCTGGCCTGCCACACCGCCGTGCGCGCCAACCGCAGCCTGACCATCCCGGAGATGAACGCCCTGCTGCGCCAGATGGAAGCCACCGAGCGCGCCGACCAGTGCAACCACGGCCGCCCAACCTGGAGCCAGCTAGCCCTCTCCGATCTGGATAAACTCTTTTTACGCGGACAGTAAGCAGCATGTCATCCCCCTCCGCCTCATCCAAGCGCAAGCCGCTGGTCGTCGCCATCATGGGCCCGACGGCGTCCGGCAAAACCGCCTCCGCGCTGGACATCGCCCGCCATATTCCGGCCGAAATCATCTCCGTCGATTCGGCACTGGTGTATCGCGGCATGGACATCGGCACGGCCAAACCCAACGCCGACGAACTGGCCGCAGTCCCGCATCACCTGATCGACATCATGGAACCGACCCAGTCCTATTCGGCCATGCAATTCCGCGACGACGCACTGCGCCTGTTCGCAGACATCCACGCACGCGGCAAACTGGTGCTGATGGTTGGCGGCACCATGCTCTACTTCAAGGCCCTGCGCGACGGCCTCGATGAACTACCGCAAGCCGATCCGGCGCTGCGCGCCAGGCTCGACGCCGAAGCCGCCCGGATCGGCGTGCCCGGCATGCACGCCAGGCTGGCCCAACTCGACCCGCTCACCGCCGCCCGCCTCAAACCCAACGACAGCCAGCGCATTCAGCGCGCGCTGGAAATCATCGAACTCAGCGGCCAGAGCATGTCCTCGCTACTCACCCACCGCCCCGCCCCCGAACTACCGTTCGACATCTTGCCGCTCGCGCTGGAACCGTCCGACCGCAGCGTGTTACACCAGCGCATCGCGCAACGCTTCGATTTGATGCTGGATCAACAACATGATGGTTCAACGGCGGCCGGATTGACGCAGGGTGGATTAATCAAGGGCAGATTAACCAAGGATGGCTTGATGAAGAATGGCGCGCCGAAGAGTGGTGCGTTGGACAGTGGCGCCAGAAAAGGCGGATTAATCCAGGAAGTAGAAACCCTGCGCGCCCGCGGCGACCTGCATCCAGGCCTGCCGTCGATGCGCTGCGTCGGCTATCGCCAGACCTGGGAATATCTGGACGGCCAGTACGGCTATCAGGAGCTGCGTGAAAAAGGCATCGCCGCCACCCGCCAGTTAGCCAAACGCCAACTCACATGGCTACGCGCCATGCCCGACCGGATCGTCATCGACTGCATCGGCAACCACGTCGCCGAGACCGTCCTGGAAACAGTCAGCAACGCCCTAAAACGATAATAACGTCACAATTTTTGCGGAAACCCCACGTCAAAATCCTGTTTTTCTTGACAGCTTTTAACGAAAACCGCATAATTGCGGGCTTGTTTGGTGATATAGCTCAGTTGGTTAGAGCACAGCACTCATAATGCTGGGGTCGGTGGTTCAAGTCCACCTATCACCACCAAAGAATATTCCAACAAAAATGGCTTAGCTCGCTTCGAGCTAAGCCATTTTTGTTTCTATTTTAGGATATTTCGGGGCGTTTAGTGTATAGAAAGAGCTGGAATTGCAGCAAAGTTGCAGCAATGCGCTGAAGGTGTGAGCTTCCCCCGAAATTTAGTCTTCCATAGGTAACGTAAAATCAACGATCCTTTGGAAAGAC
>NZ_JBIIVN010000115.1:0-8587 GCF_044339385.1 Collimonas sp.
GTTGGCGATTCCCAGTTGCACCGGCTCGTCGGTCTCTTCCAGCAGACGCTGCAATTCGATGATGGTCTTGCGCGGGATGATGACTTCCTGGCGCGCGAATTCCTGCTCGGTGGCGACCTGGCAAAACGCCAGACGGTGGCCGTCGGTGGCGACTGCAATCACGTTCTTGCCGTCGAGGACCAGCAGCAGGCCGTTGAGGTAATAGCGGATATCCTGCTGCGCCATCGAGAAGTGGACCATGTTGAACAGGTGCTTCAAGGTCTTTTGCGGCAGCGTTACGGTGGCGTTGTAGTGATCCGCCTGGGCGACTGTCGGAAACTCTTCGGCTGCCAGCGTTTGCAGCGCAAAACGGGATTTCCCGGATTGCACGGTCATGCGCTTGTTGCTGAGGGTGAGCGAGACTTCGCCGGTATCCGGCAAGGCACGCAGAATATCCAGCAGCTTACGTGCCGCAACAGTCGTAGCGGCCGCTTCGCCGCCGCTGCCGACCTTGGCGTTGGTGGTGATTTGCACTTCGATGTCGGTAGACAGGAACGAGACCTTTTCGCCTTCTTTGCGAATGAGGATATTGGCCAGAATCGGCAGTGTGTGCCGACGCTCGACAATACCGCTCACGATCTGCAGTGGCCGGAGAAGAGTATCTCGGCCGGTTTTGGCCAATTGCATAGCTATATCCTTGTTATTTAAAATACAAATATTGCGGCTTGCTTGAATGCATTACCTATTAGTTCTTACTACGCGCCTAGTACTTTGCCGCAGCCTATAAATGTAACTGAAATCGCACCGTTACGACTCACAACGTAGCCTAAATCTGCGCTTGTTTCCGGCTTTTTTTGTCGCCGCCCGGGTTTGCCCGGATTTCACAAAGGCGACAAAAAAACCACACTTAACGGTTGCCTTAAAAATTGTCACAAAAAAACTTATCCACAGGCTTGCAAGCAAATTCCCGGCCTTGGGAATCAACCCTTCAGGGTTTGTTCCAGCACATGTAACTCGTGGTTGCATTCCGGGTTTTTGGTGCGATCAGCAGCGATCTTGCGGACCGCATGCAGTACCGTGGTGTGATCCCGGCCGCCGAACAATTCACCGATTTCCGGTAAACTTTTCTGGGTCAGTTCCTTGGCCAGGTACATGGCGATCTGACGCGGCCGGGCAATATTTGCCGGGCGCTTTTTCGAGTACATATCGGCAACTTTAATGTTGAAAAAGTCCGCCACGGTTTTTTGGATGTTCTCCACCGAGATCTGGCGATTCTGTACTGACAGCAAATCTTTCAGTGCGTCCTTGACAACATCGATGCTGATATCTTTGCCGTGGAAGCGCGAGTAAGCGAGGATTTTCCGTAACGCGCCTTCCAGCTCGCGGACGTTGGAGCGTAAGTGTTTTGCAACAAAAAATGCCACATCGTCGGAAAAGGTAACCCCCTCGGATGCGGCTTTTTTAAGCAAAATCGCTACCCGCATTTCCAGTTCCGGCGGTTCGATAGCAACCGTCAGGCCGGAATCGAAACGTGAAATCAGGCGGTCATCCATGCCGGTGATTTCTTTCGGATAGGTATCGCTGGTGATGATGATTTGTTTCTTCGCCGCAATCAATGCTTCGAACGCATAGAAGAATTCTTCTTGCGTCCGGCTCTTGCCGCCGAAGAACTGAATGTCGTCAATCAGCAACAGATCGAGCGAATGGTAGTAGCGCTTAAAATCGTCGAAGCCCTTGCGTTGGTAAGCGGTCACTACGTCGCGAACGTACTGTTCTGCGTGGATGTAGCGAATCTTCGAGTTTGGATTATCGGCCAGCAGCTGGTTGCCGATGGCGTGGATCAAGTGGGTTTTACCGAGGCCGACGCCGCCATACAAGAACAACGGGTTGTACGAAACGCCGGGATTATTGGCCACCTGGATCGCTGCCGCGCGCGCCAATTGATTGGCCTTGCCGGTGACGAAACTGTCGAAACTGAGTGCGGTATTGATGCGCGACTGATCGCGCCGGGCGCTGACGGCGCTGTTCTCGGTCTGCACTTCCGGCGGGCGATCGAAGTTGCTATTGCCATAATTGCCGCCGTTGGCAGCCGACGATTGCGCGCCGGATTGCTCGCCATGATTGACGGCAGCGACCGGCATGTGAGAGGCCGATGCGGCTGGCGTGGATTTACGCGGGTCGAGCACGAACACCACCTCGATCGGCGCTTCCCAATATTGATGCGCGAGTGCGGTGATGCGGCTGGCAAACTGCGTTTTTACCCAATCCAGTTTGAAGCGATTCGGCGCCGCTATGCGCAGGCGCTCATCCTCATAATCGAGTGGCACCAATGGTTTTATCCACGCGCTAAATTGTTGAGGCGTCAACTCCTGCTCCAATTGGATGGAGCAGCTCTGCCAGAAATTTTCCATGAATCGTTCTAAGTGAAAGTGTGCGGGATGAGGTTCTTTACGCCCTGACTTGATCTTTTTATTGCGCGCGGTTTCAGTAGTGAATATTCGCTACTGCGCAGTACATAACTGGCGGGCGTGCCACACATAAGTCGCTATTCTACCCTTGCTGGCGAAAGTTATCCACAGGCGCGGGCATTTATTGCGTGTGGACAAAGTCAAACGACTTGGTGTAAAGGGCTGCTAAGTAATTGACAAACAAGCAGAAAATGCGTTCTAATTCAAGGTTAACTGTCCGCTGAATTGCCAGTTTGCGCGTTGATTGATATCTGTCGTTGTCCCGGGTCCGTTGTTTGGATGGCGTGGCAGCCAGGTCATATCAGGTCGCGAAAGGCTGGAAACCCAGCGCGCTGAGCGTGATGATCCGATTTATTTTTGCTGATTAGCGAGACCAACATGAAACGTACTTACCAACCTTCCGTCGTGCGCCGTAAGCGTACTCACGGTTTCCGCGCCCGTATGGCAACCCGCGGTGGCCGCGCTGTGCTCAATGCACGTCGTGCCAAAGGCCGCAAGCGTCTGGCAGCTTAATCTCAAGCCGGACGCAAACAGCGTTGCTTGCGTGACAGAAAACACAGACGGCCGTTCGCAGAACTGCGTCCGCGACTTTTCACGTGAACGGCGCATCGTTAAAACGGATGAATTCTCATCCGTTTTTCGTTTGCGCCCTGTCTACAGAACTGCGCACTTCGTCTTGTACACCCGCCGTAATACGTTGCCGCATGCCCGTCTGGGCGTGGTGGCGGCAAAACGGCTGGCGCCGCGTGCTGTCGCGCGTAACACGGTAAAACGGGTTACGCGCGAGTTGTTTCGCCTGACGCCATTGCCGCCCATCGATTGTATTGTGCGTTTATCGAAACCGGTAAACACCAAGGCGGGCCCGGCTACCACCGCACGCTTAAAGCAGCAGCTGCGCAGCGAGTTGACGCAATTGTTCTCGTCGCAACGTTTGTCGCCCGGCGCGTGATTTGGCTGGCATCGTCCGGCTGCGGGCTTGCGGCATGCTGCGTATGCGTTATGTACGAATTACTGCGGCAATGCTGGTCGGCGATGACAGGTGATCATTGCCGGGACGAGACGAAACCAGCCGGCGCCGGTGCCTGGGCCGGATGAAAAAGGGAAAAAGCTGTCATGAAAATGCCTCTACTGTTCCTGTTGCGACTCTACAAACTGGGCATCAGCCCGTTTCTGGGACAGAATTGCCGTTTTTATCCAAGCTGTTCCGATTATGCAGCCGAAGCAATCCGCACGCATGGCGCCCTCAAGGGCAGCATGCTGGCTGGTCGTCGCCTGTGCAAATGTCATCCCTGGCATCCCGGTGGAGTTGATCCGGTGCCGCCGCAGCAGTCAACGCGGTCATCGCAGTCACCGCAGTCGCCATCCACATCCCCCTCTGCAACCACTTCCGCATCGGCCTCCCGATCATGCGGTTGCAGCCATTCCTGAATCATAGATAAATACTCTTATGGATATCAAACGTACCGTCCTGTGGGTTGTATTTTCGGTCTCGCTGTTGTTCCTTTGGGATCAATGGCAGCGCCATAACGGCCAACCGTCGCTATTCTTCCCTGGCACCAACCAGACAGCCCCGGTTGCTACAGGCCCTGCCAGCGCTGGCACTGGCACCGATGTGCCGCAGGCTTCTGCGCCGGCCGCCGTCGGCGCCGCTGCGGTGCCGGCTGTTGCCGCTAAAGGCGAAATCATCACCATCACTACCGATGTCGTTAAAGCCGATATCGATACTATCGGTGGCGAACTGAAACGCCTGGAACTGCTGTCGCAAAAAGATACGGTTGATCCGACCAAGAATCTGGTGTTGTTCGACGCCAGCCCAAGCCGCACCTATCTAGCTGAAACCGGTCTGATCGGCGGTCCGTTCCCTAACCATAAATCGCCATTCACGGCATTGCCTGGTGCACGTACGCTGGACAACGGCAATCAGGTGCAATTGGTGCTGGAATCGACCGAAGGCGGCGTCAAGCTGACCAAGACCTTCACCTTCACGCGCGGCGATTACACGATCGACATCAAGCACACCGTGACCAACGATACCGATGCGCCAATCTCGCCTTCGCTTTACCTGCAACTGGTGCGTGACGGCAATGCGCATGCTGGCGAACAACGTTTCGTGCATACCTTTACCGGTGCGTCGGTCTATACCGAAGCCGACAAGTTCCAGAAATTTACTTTCGAGAACATTGAAAAGGGCAATGCTGAGCACGCGTTCGGGGCTGACAACGGCTGGTTTGCGCTGATGCAGCATTACTTTGTCTCGGCGTTCATTCCGCAAGACAAGGCGCCGCGCGAAATTTTCACGAAGAAGCTGGTGACCAATCTGTATGCGGTCGGCAATATTCTGCCGCTGGGCACGATTGCGCCGGGTGCCAGCACTACGATGGATGCGCGTCTGTTCTCCGGTCCGGAAGAAACCGCCGTGCTGGAAAAACTGTCGCCAGGCCTGGCTCTGGTCAAGGATTACGGCTGGCAGAAAATCATCGCTGAGCCGATTTTCTGGTTGATGACACAAATCCACAAAGCACTGGGCAACTGGGGCTGGACCATTATCTGTCTGACGATTCTGATCAAGCTGGCATTCTTCCCGCTGTCGGCGGCAAGCTATCGCAGCATGGCCAAGATGAAACTGGTGACGCCGAAGATGACTTCGATTCGCGAGCGTTACAAATCCGAGCCGCAAAAGATGAATCAGGCGATGATGGAGTTGTACAAAACGGAAAAGATCAACCCGCTCGGTGGCTGTCTGCCGATCCTGATCCAGATTCCGGTATTCCTGTCCCTGTATTCGGTGTTGCTGGCCAGCGTTGAGTTCCGTAACGCACCGTGGCTCGGCTGGATCCACGATCTGGCGGCACCGGACCCGTTCTACATTCTGCCGATCGTGATGGCGATTTCGATGTTTATCCAGACCAAGTTGAACCCGACGCCGCCGGACCCGATGCAAGCCAAGGTGATGTTGTTCATGCCGCTGATTTTCTCGGTCATGTTCTTCTTCTTCCCGTCCGGTCTGGTGTTGTACTGGGTTACCAACAACATCCTGTCGATTGGCCAGCAATGGGTAATTACCCGCAAGATGGGTGAAGCCAGGGCCTGATAGCGGCGCCTGCACACTGTCGTAAAAAAGCCCGTGAATCAAGAATTCACGGGCTTTTTTGTTGGTGTGGGCTGAACGCTGTTCCCATTCTTCAACAACACTCGTAGAATATTTCCATGTCTTTCGATTCCTCTCCAATTGCCGCCATCGCCACCGCTCCCGGACGTGGCGGCATCGGCGTAGTGCGTATTTCCGGCAAACACCTTGGCGCTCTGATTGAAGCAGTATGCGGCATCGCTGAAGCCAGGCTGACGCCGCGGCACGCCACCTATCTGCCGTTCAAGAATGCCGACGGCAGTGTCATCGATCAGGGCCTGGCTATCTATTTCAAGGCGCCGCATTCTTACACCGGCGAGGACGTGCTGGAGCTGCAGGGGCACGGCGGGCCGGTGGTGCTGCAAATGCTGCTGAGCCGCTGTCTGGCTGCGGGACAAGAGATCGGCCTGCGCATGGCAGAGCCGGGCGAGTTTACGCAACGCGCTTTCATCAACGATAAGCTTGATCTGGCGCAGGCCGAGGCGGTTGCCGACCTGATCGAGGCGTCTACCGAGGCGGCAGCCAAGTCGGCTTCCGAATCGCTTTCCGGCGCGTTTTCCAAGGTGATTCATGCGTTGGTCGAGCAAGTGACCAACTTGCGCATGCTGGTCGAAGCGACCCTTGATTTTCCGGAAGAAGAAATCGATTTTCTTGAAAAATCCGACGCCCGCGGGCAACTCGCCAGCATCCGCAGCACGCTTGATCATGTCTTCAGCCAAGCCGCTCAGGGAGCATTGCTGCGCGATGGCCTCAATATCGTGCTGGCCGGTAAGCCGAACGTTGGCAAATCGTCGCTGCTCAATGTGCTGGCCGGCGCCGATGTTGCCATCGTCACGCCGATTGCCGGCACCACCCGCGATAAGGTGACCGAGACCATCCAACTGGAAGGCATCCCGCTCAATATCATCGACACCGCCGGTATTCGCGATGCCGAAGACGCCAGCGACGAAGTTGAAAGGATCGGTATCGAACGCACATGGGCTGCGGTGGCCAAGGCCGACGTCATCTTGCACATGCTCGATGCGAACCACGGCCCGGCGCTGGCCGACGAAAAAATCATCGCGCGTTTTCCGAGCAACGCGCCGGTGATTCGGATCTGGAACAAGATCGATCAGTCCGGCCACAGACCGACGGTCGACGTCATGAACGACGCTACCCACATCTATCTGTCGGCCACCGACCATCTGGGGATTGATCTGCTGCGTGCCGAGTTGTTGCGCATCGCGGGCTGGCAGCAAACCGGCGAATCTCGCTATCTGGCACGCGAACGCCACCTGATTGCCCTCAAAGCGGCGCGCGAGCATCTGGAAATAGCCGGGCAGCACGCCGCGCTGGATAACCGCGTCAACGATCAGTCGCTGGATCTGTTTGCTGAAGAGTTGCGGCTGGCGCAGGACAGACTCAGCAGCATCACCGGAGCGTTTACGCCGGATGATTTGCTGGGAGTGATTTTTTCTTGTTTTTGTATCGGAAAATAATTAGTCATCCACGGTTATCCGGCAGCATGCGGAAACCATGGCGCTGCAGCGACCAAGGGTGCGTTGTTCTTAGGCTGTAGGAGTGGAAATAACTTTTAACTGAGGTCCCTGGCGCCACTGGTCGATAGGGATAAAAATAAAAATAAAAATAAAAATAAAAATAAAAATAAAAATAAAAATAAAAATAAAAATAATGAAAAACTTCATCGCAACGCTACTGTTTGCTGGCGCAGCATGCCTGGTTACACACGCCACTGCCAAAAAACCGCCGTCTGGCACCTATACGCAAGTCGAGCCGAATGAGGCGGATCTGACATCGCACGGGCATTATTCAAACAAAAGCGGGCAGGTAGTGCATTCACCGTCGCAGAGTAAAACGGGCAAGGCGCCGGCCACCGCGAGTGCCCAGTGCCGGGACGGCAGCTATAGCTTTAGCAAGCACCGTAGCGGTACATGCTCTCGGCACGGCGGGGTCGCGGAATGGCTGCAATGACCAAGCTGTTCAGTGGCAGCCGCCCGTCCCACACCATCTCGCCTGCGCTCTGAACCGATACGCGCGGCATCTGCGCGGCCTGCACCTGCGCGGCCTGCGATGGCCGGGGATGTTGCTCGATGTAGATCGGGGCGCTGCCCACGGCCATTTTGCTGGTTAAGTACGCAGGTAGGCAAGGTAAGCACCCCACATCTGGACGAAATAGCGCAATCCACGACAATCAAGGCGCTCAGAGCGCTATCTGGCTTCTGTATCGCAATAGTGAAAAATCTGCCGCTGCTTGTGGCTGGTTCTGACCTGAAAATAATCTCAACGGGTATTGAAAAATAGTCGGGCGCATCCATATCGGTGAAGTAGCATCCAACTCTTCCCCGGTTTTGGACTTCAGAGCCCCCTGCCGTCAGGCAGGCGGGCTTTTTTGCAGATTTTGATGGGTTGAATCGGCCTCGCGGTTATTCACCCGCGCTGACGTTGTATTGAACCCGCAGTCAGCGCGATGCCAGTTAGCGCAATGCAACGCGCATTAATTGCTCGCTCGCCACACCGCCGCCTGCCATCGAATGCGCAGGGACAACCATGATCAGTTCACCGTTTGCGTCGGCGTTTTCGGGAAGGTTGATGGTCATTTTCAATTGACGGTCGAGGGCGACGAACGTATTTGGCGCCACCGCCACAATTTCATGTCTGTCCTGACCGCTTACTGCGGCATACATTTGTCCGCCGCGTTGGAATAGGTCAAGCGTCATGCCGTTTGACAGATCGTAGGAACGGATAAAGTCGCTGAAATCTTCCTGGCGCATGTGGCGATAGTGGGCCGGTAGCTCGATTTTGAATGAGGGGGCAGTGATTTGCATGGTGTGATCGTCTGGAACCGATTGCGCCGCGGCACTAAATGAGAGTGCATTCAGCATCGAAAGAGGGTGTAATTAGTTTTGTGTAAACGGTCATTTGGCAGCACACTGCCACCATAGAGGAAAAAATGACCTACGTAAAACGCACCAAACGGGCCAAGCCCGATCCTGAGTTGGTCAAGCTGGCGGAC
>NZ_JBIIVN010000116.1:0-8552 GCF_044339385.1 Collimonas sp.
GTCTTTTATAATCGCCAACGGCAGCATTCGACGCTTGGCTATCGTTCACCCTGCCAGTATTTAGATGACTGGCTCACTGAGCAACATCAGGAAAAACAGGCGGCATAAAAGCCACCTGTTGGAAGATGAAAAATCGAGGGAAGCTCATACCTTGGCGGTCAGAGTACGACAAAAAACAGAACGGAGGCCTAATGGCAGCATAGTGATTCCTTTCCTGATGCGTTAATAGCAAACAATCGACCAGATTTGCAGCTGCTTGCAGCAGCGCAACAGGCAGAAAATGTCGCGGCTATTTATTTGCGCACAAACACCGCGGCAAAGAAACCATCGGTTTGATGTTGATGCGGTAGCAGCTTGAGATAATCGCCCATTTCCAGCGTAATCTTTTGCTCTGCCAGCACATCTTTCATCGGCACCAATGCAAAGTCCTCATGACTTGCCAGGAATTGTGCGGCAATTGCTTCGTTTTCTTCGTCAAGCAAGCTACAGGTGCCGTACACCAGACGACCGCCGGACTTTACCAGGCGCGCAGCGCTGGACAAGATTGCGATTTGCTTGACGTTCATTTCGGCAATCGCCTCGGGCGTCTGACGCCACTTTACGTCGGGATTGCGTCGCAATGTGCCGAGGCCGCTGCATGGCGCATCCACCAGTACGCGATCAATCTTGCCCGCCAGGCGTTTTACTTTGCCGTCGTTTTCATGCGCGATCAGCACCGGATGGATGTTCGACAAACCACTGCGCGCCATGCGCGGCTTGAGTTTTGCCAGTCGCTTGTCGGACACGTCGAACGCATACAAGCGACCGGTGTTGCGCATGGTGGCTCCCAGCGCCAATGTCTTGCCACCGGCACCGGCACAGAAATCGACCACCATTTCGCCGCGCTTGGCGCCGACGATTTGCGCCAGCAACTGGCTGCCTTCGTCCTGCACTTCGATGGCGCCGCTCTTAAACAGCGGCAAGTTTTGCAACGCCGGCTTTTTGATGACGCGCAAACCCAACGGCGCATAGGGTGTCGGTTCGCACAGGATAGGTGCTTCCGCCAGCGTCGCTACGACCTCTTCGCGGTTGGCCTTGAGCGAATTGACACGCAGATCCAGCGGAGCCGGCTGGTTCATCGCGTCCGCCAGCTGCAACGCTGCGGCTTCGCCATCGCGAGCGACCAGTTTATCGAACAACCATTGCGGCAGATTCGAGCGCATCAGTGCCGGCATCAGGCTGCGATCGATTTCACCGACGCGCGTCAGCCATTCGGTTTCTTCATCGGATAAGCCGCCCAGCGACTCAACCCCGATCGCATCGGCCAAGCCAAGCAAGGTCATGCGGCGCATGGTAGGACCGTTGTCGGATTCGGCAAAGCTGGTATAGATCGACTTGTTGCGCAAAAGGCCGTAGACCGCTTCGGCAATTACGCCGCGCTCGCGCGAACCGAGCTTCGGATGGTCGCGAAAATAGCGTGACAAGGTACCGTCGGCTGGGCCGGTAAAACGTAAAATTTCGCGCAGTACTTCTTCGGTGTGACCGATGATCGCTGGAGGCAATCTCATGGTAGTTCTTTCATAAAAATCTGTTAGTGGGGCTATATTGCCCGAGCCGCCGGATGAGCGGCGCCTTGTTCGAACCTGTTCGGAATCTTACCGAGAGACCAAGACCGCGGCAGGTGAGCGGCTCGCAAGGCGCACATGAGAATCTGCACCAGATCCCGTGCCGGCCGTTACTTGCTGAAGCAGCTCTGGTGCCGATTGCACCCGGCTTAGCGATGACGCACAAGTCCACCTTCGATGCTCAGCCGGCCTTCTACAAACCAGCGTACCGCACGCGGATAAATCTGATGCTCTTCAACCAGCACACGCTGCTCCAGCGACTGTTCGGTATCGTCTTCCAGCACCGGCACCACGGCCTGTGCCACAATCGGCCCGTGATCCAGCGTGGCGGTAACAAAATGCACGGTCGCTCCATGCACCTTAACGCCTGCCGCCAACGCCTGCCGATGCGTTGCCATCCCTGGAAAACTGGGCAACAGCGACGGATGGATATTGAGCATACGACCGGCATAATGCTGGACAAAGGATGTCGTCAGAATACGCATGAACCCGGCCAGTACGACCAGATCGGGCGTAAAAGCGTCAATCACGACGCGCAGCGCAGCGTCGAACTGCTCACGATCAGGATAGTCTTTATTGGCCACGACAGCCGTTGCAATCCCCTCACTGGCAGCAAATTTCAAGCCTTCAGCGTCGGCGCGGTTGCTAATTACGGCAGCGATTCTGGCAGGCCATTGTTCGGCTTGGGCGGCGCGGAGAATAGCTTCCATGTTGCTGCCACGCCCCGAAATCAGGATAACAATGCTTCTCATGGCGCGCATTGTACCTGCTGCAACGTCATTTTTGAGTAAAACCGACGGCAAAATGTTGCGACAGGTGTCGGCACTTTACTGATTTACAAGAACAAATTAAAGCAGCCTGATGCGGCGTGGGATAAAAACGCAGGTTGCAGGTGGGGTTACTTACTCGTTCTTTAATGCTCAGGGCCACTCGGACAGGCCCGTTAACATTATTTTTTACTACTGAAATGAATAGAAAACGCGGAAAGCAACTTTTTTTCCCGCCCAGAAATCGGCACTGTCGCGAAATACATCAAGCAGTATCTCGCGCGCTTCGCGGTCAAATTTGGCGGTGTTCGGCAATTGTTCGATGACGACGATGAAGCCCGGTTGCGGACCGGCCTTATAAGCCAGATCGGTCAGGCAATCTTTAAGGGCATCAAAATTCTTACCAAAATGCCTGGGAAAATGAAAAGCCTGGGCGATATTGGCCAGCACTTGCTGTTTAGTCGTCGCTTCCGCACAGTATGCATACAAGAAGTGCTGCCCAAGCTGCGCAGCCTCCGCCTGCAAGTCGGTCACACGGAAGGCGCGGATGGACTGCACTACATTTGGCGGTACGGTTTTAAACAAACTCATTTTTCCCCTCAGCTAGAGCAATGATGAATTGCTGTTATTTTTAAGAACTCGCACTGTTCCCGCCGGCTCAGAATGCCTGACGTTAGGTCAGACAGCAACAAATCCGATATCTCAGTCACTCTTGGATACGCCTGAAAGTTTGATAATGATTGTCGGTATAGTAATACTCACCAGAAATCCGGGCGTTACCGCCGGTAATAATCCGACGCGCGCCACGGTTGCGGGCCCGTGGAGTCCTGACCGTGTATTCGTGATAATACCCGCGCCGTTGTTTAGGCAAGAGTCCCTCGTAGTTACCAAATACCACACCATCTTTAGCGTACGGAAACGGTCCGCCTTGCTTGATAGGGTTTAGGGTAGCCTGCGCTTCCTGCGGAAGTTGATTGACGAAAATAACATCCTGTTGCAAGGATTCCCGCGCAGCAACCTGAAAACAAAGCAACAAACCAAGCAGAAAAAGCGCCGCATGAAGTATCACGGCACCAATGACATTCAAATTCAGACCTGGGAAGCGGCCTTGGGTTGCGTAACTTTTCATTGATTTAATATTCGTCGCGTCTGTCTGCTCTGCTACCGTAGCGTAACGTGTTGCTAAAAACGAATCAACCGCTATCATTCGGCAGGTTCCTGGTGTTACTGTATTTAACAATATTGCCATACCCGGCGACTAAAAAACTACCTGGAGCTTCTATCCTGAAAGAAATTAACAACCTCTTCACGACGGTCCTGAGTATCTCGCTGCCCCATGCGAATCAACTCGTGTGTATAACCCGATTCAAATAGCAAGTAGGAGGCCAAGCCGCCGCCTCGGCTTTCAGGGCCGCCCAGACCGCCTAACAACGTGCGGATCGGCAGCGGCAAACTGGAAAAATGCCTGGTTGCGATATCGTCGATCTGCTCCGACGGTGAAATGATCAGCATTTCAATCGGCTTCAGCGGTGTGTGCTGACGCTGTTCTTCGGTGAGGAAAGACAGCGTGTGATTGATGCGCTCCAGGCGCTCGATATCGACCGCCAGACCATCCAGAAAAATACTCGATAGTGCGTGGCTGGCGATTTGCGCCAGACTTGGATAGCGAGCAAACGTTGGTGCATCCGATGGTGTTTCCTTGCGGCGCCCGGCTCCGACCACCAGCACTTTAGTGGCACCGAGGTGAATCGCTGGCGAGATCGGGGCCAGTTGGCGCATCGAACCGTCGCCGAAAAATTCACGGTGGCCATCGCAATAAATCGGAATTGTCGGGAAGATGAATGGAATCGCCGACGACGCCAGCAGATGCCCGACGCCGATCTGATCGCGCACTGCACGGCGCTGGCTGCGTGTCCAGCCCTGGATTTCGTTGGCGCTCTGATAGAAGGTGATGTGCTGGCCGCCACTATACGATGAAGCCGTGATCGCCAGCGCCTGCAGGGTGCCGTTGGCCAGCGCCGCGTCCAGCCGTTCGAGGTCTAACAGCCGGTACAGCAGCGTAATCAGCGGGGTATTGTCGAGCAACGAGTTAGGCGGATGGGCGTGCCACTTGCGCAGCAGCCAGCCGAACGACAGCAGCGACAGTCAGCGCGCGCCGGAGCGCAGCACCCCCAGCGAATCGGCACGGTACACCTGCTCGACCGTAAAATGCTCCCGGACGTCCATGAGTTTCTGCACCCCGAGGCCGAAATTATCGACCCGGCAAGCCAGCGCGGTCGCATTGATGGCGCCGGCCGAAGTGCCGCAAATGATATCGAACGGATTGCGCTCGGCAGACCAGCCCTGCTCGCGCAGGATCGATGCTACCGCATCCATGACGCCGACCTGATAGGCGGCACGTGCGCCGCCGCCGGTCAGGATGAGGCCGGTTTTTTGTGTTGTCTCCATGCTGGTTAGATTAACAGGGACCACCGGAATTGTGTGAAAAACAATAAAAGAAAAAATAAAAAAGGCGAACCTCTGACCGCACAACATAACCGCCGGAAGTCGCCATCCAACCTGCTTGCGCGCCTGCCCGCAAGGTATTTCAGCGGATACTCACCTCGACACGGCGCGCTTCAGCGTTATCGCCGCTACCGGTGGTGACCTGAGGTTTTTCCAGGACGATGGTATCTTCGGCAACGCCAGCAATCAACAGCAGCGCTTTGACGCTCTTGGCGCGCTCTTTGGAAATTTCATCATTCTTGAGCGGATCTCCAGTGCTGTCGTGGAAACCGCTCAAGACAATCTTCGCATCGCTCCTGGCTTTGGCTGCGGCGACGATGGCGGCCAGTTTATCGACGGTATCGACCGGGGCATCGGTCTTGCCATAATCAAAATAGATGACGGCGGTGGGCAACGTTACCCCCACGCCAGCTGTAGCAGCGCCTGCAACCGGCGCGGCTACAGCTGGCGCCAGTACCAATACAATTTCCTTGTTACCCGCAGTCGCCTGGTTCAGACCGGTTGCCGGCAGCAACGGTACTAGCAGTAACGCCACAATATTGATGATCTTGATCAACGGGTTGACCGCCGGACCGGCAGTATCCTTGTAGGGATCGCCAACCGTGTCGCCGGTCACAGCCGCCTTGTGCGCTTCTGAACCCTTGCCGCCGTAGTGACCGTCTTCAATGTATTTCTTGGCGTTGTCCCAGGCGCCGCCGCCGGTGGTCATCGATATTGCGACGAACAAACCGGTGACGATGGTCCCCATCAGCAAGCCGCCTAAGGCTGCCGGGCCGAGGATCAGGCCGACCAGGATCGGCACCACTACCGGCAACAACGAGGGGATAATCATTTCCTTGATCGCCGAGGAGGTCAGCATGTCGACCGCCTTGTCGTACTCAGGCTTACCGCTGCCGTCCATGATGCCTTTGATATCGCGGAACTGGCGCCGCACCTCGACCACTACCGCACCTGCCGCGCGACCGGCCGCTTCCATCGCCATCGCACCGAACAGGTAAGGAATCAGGCCGCCGATAAACAGGCCGACAATCACCAGCGGATCCGACAAATCGAATACTGTGCTCTTGCCGACCGCATCCAGCGCGTGCGTGTAATCGGCAAACAGGACCAGCGCGGCCAAACCAGCCGAACCGATGGCATAGCCCTTGGTGACGGCCTTGGTGGTATTACCAACGGCATCCAGCGGATCGGTAATGGCACGCACCGAATCAGGCAGCCCTGACATTTCGGCGATACCACCGGCATTGTCGGCAATCGGCCCGTAGGCATCCAAGGCCACAATGATGCCGGCCATCGACAGCATTGACGTGGTCCCAATCGCGATGCCATACAAGCCGCCCAACCAGTATGACGCCAGGATCGCCGCACACACCGCCAGTACCGGATAAGCAGTCGACTTCATCGACACGCCCAGGCCGGCAATGATGTTGGTGCCGTGGCCGGTAGTAGAAGCTTGCGCAATGTGGCGCACCGGTTTGAAATCGGTGCCGGTGTAATACTCGGTGATATACACCATCAGACCGGTCAGCACGATGCCGATCAGGGCCGAACCCATCATCGGCATCCGCATCGGTGCTGGCAGAATCAGCCAGGTCACCACCACAAAGCCGATCAGGCTCAGGATCGCCGCCCACCACAAGCCGGTGTACAGCGCCGACATGATTTTCTTGCCCTCTTTGGCTTGCACCATCGTGCAGCCGATGATCGACGCCAGGATCGATACGCCGCCCAGCGCCAGAGGGTACAGCACTGCTGACATTTCGGCGCCGCGGATCAGCAGCGAACCGAGCAGCATAGTGGCGATCAGCGTTACCACATAAGTCTCGAACAGATCTGCCGCCATGCCTGCACAGTCGCCGACATTATCGCCAACGTTATCGGCGATCACCGCCGGATTGCGCGGATCGTCCTCGGGGATTCCGGCTTCCACCTTGCCCACCAGATCGGCCCCGACATCGGCACCTTTGGTAAAAATGCCGCCGCCAAGACGCGCGAAAATCGAGACCAACGAAGCGCCAAAGGCTAGTCCAATCAGCGGCCGGATAATGTCATGCAGCGACAAGCCGGCAGGTGCGGCAAACGACACCAGCCACAGAAAGAACAGCGTCACGCCCAGCAAGCCCAGGCCAACCACCAGCATGCCGGTGATGGCGCCGCCGCGGAAAGCGACATTGAGCGCCGGGCCCATGCCCCTGGTAGCGGCCTGCGCGGTGCGCACATTAGCGCGTACCGAAACATTCATGCCGATGAAACCACAGGCGCCCGACAGCAACGCGCCGATCAGGAAACCAATCGCTGTTACCAAACCAAGGCCGGGAATCAACGCAATCACAATGAACAACACCACGCCGACGATAGCGATAGTGCGGTACTGGCGCGCAAGGTAAGCCGCTGCGCCCTGCTGGATCGCCGCGGCGATCTCTTGCATGCGGGGGTTTCCGGGATCCTGCTGCAATATCCAACTGCGTGAAACCAGTCCGTAAATGACCGCAACAATACCGCAAGCGACGGCAAACCATAGACTTGATGCCATGTTGACTCCTCCTGTTTTGGAACGACTATCACGACAAAGTAAGACAAGCACACAACTTTGGCTGTCCGCGCCAATCGGACGCCGGCCTTTCTGGCCAATACTGGGTAATGCAAAACTTTTCGTCGCCCTTTTATTGTCGGAGACTTGCCTGGGCTGGCGTTGCTGGATGGAGCACTGCTGCCGTGTCGGATCTCGGATCTCAGATAAGCGGCAATTGCGTGTTTCGAGTTTGTAGCCAGGCTACTGAAACAAGAAGCTTTGGTAAATTCTGTCGCAGAAACAAAAAAAGGACAATAAAAAAGCGGACCTGAGTCCGCTCCTTTTTATGCGTCCAAAGCCGCAAACGCGCTGTCGCGTATTTGTTCGACCGGACCGACACCGGTTATCTTGCGATATTTCGGCGCCCCGGGCCGCCCCGATTTGGCCCAATCGCCATAATAATTGACCAGCACTTCTGTCTGCTCATGGTACACCGACAGACGCTTCTTGACGGTTTCTTCCTTGTCGTCGTCGCGCTGGATCAGATCTTCGCCGGTCACATCGTCCTTGTCTGCGACTTTTGGCGGGTTGAACTTGGTATGATAAGTGCGACCGGACGATAAATGCACGCGGCGGCCGCTCATTCGCTCGATGATGGCGGTATCCGGCACATCGATTTCCAGCACGTAATTGATCATCACGCCAGCATCTTTCATGGCGTCGGCTTGCGGAATGGTGCGCGGAAAACCGTCGAACAAATAACCGTTGGCGCAATCCGCCTGTTTCAGCCGGTCTTTGACCAGGCCGATGATAATGTCGTCCGATACCAGGCCGCCGGCGTCCATCACCTTCTTGGCTTCGATACCGAGCGGGGTTCCAGCCTTGACTGCTGCGCGCAACATGTCGCCGGTGGAGATCTGCGGGATGTTGAATTTCTCTTTAATGAAAGTCGCTTGCGTGCCTTTACCGGCACCAGGCGCTCCTAAAAGGATGAGGCGCATGTTAAATCCTAAGGTGAGTTTGTGAAATTGGTTGTGGTGAGCTTCCCTCGATTTTTCGTCGTCCAACAGGTGGCTTTTATGCCGCCTGTTTTTCCTGATGTTGCTCAGTGAGCCAGTCATCTAAATACTGGCAGGGTGAACGATAGCCAAGCGTCGAATGCTG
>NZ_JBIIVN010000117.1:0-8274 GCF_044339385.1 Collimonas sp.
ACGGCTAGCTCCTTGAACTCCGCCGTGTACATCTGTTTTGGTATCTTCTTCATTGCTGGTCTTTCCAAAGGATCGTTGATTTTACGTTACCTATGGAAGACTAAATTTCGGGGGAAGCTCAGTGAATATTCTGACTTCTCCCTTTGGTCAGGGAAAAGATGAATTGAATCTAGACTTTGATATTGGCGAGTTTGGACTGAAGGCGGTTGAAGATAAGCTGGAAATTATTTTCAATGATGCGCAGTCCCAGAAAAAATTGTGTTAGCTGGTGTTTACAGTAAGGACGATACCGGCGAATTTGTTCCCAGCAAAAAAGATGGAGATATCCTTCTTGTTACTCGAGACGGTTATATCGTAACTCCTGTCATTACTTCAATCAAAGAATGCCGTGACGGCTTCATAGATTTGGTAGGAGTGGTATCGGCAGTTGATGAGTAACAAAAAAATTAGCGAGATACTGCACCACACGCGGCAGGTAGGGCCTTATCCAGGTTTGACTCAGGTGAAATTCTCTGAAGGAACAACGGGATTTGCGACGCAAGCGCAACTAGATAAAGTTCTTATCTAAGCTAATTCTGTTTGCGGCACCTTGCGTCAACGACAGGATCACCTGGATTTATCTGCCGGCTTGGCAATTTCTGCCATGTCGACCAGTTTTGTGCCGGCGATGCGGTCATGCAGGAACTGTCTGTGCGGATCGAGGTAAATGGTGGAGGCCCAGAGAACGAAATTTGCCGCCGGAATCGATATCAGCGTCCACGTGTGTGCATTGAGCGCCCAAGCCAATGCCAATCCGGGCAGAAACCAGCACCAGCTCAACAGGAAGCGAATCGCGGCGCGCGTAGCGTTAACCGGACCGCCGTCTTGCCTGACAAGTTGTATGCGCCAGGTTTTCATGGCTAGCGTCTGCCCGCCGTGGCTCCAGCACCAGACGAAATACAGTGTCAGTACGATGAACAGCCAAGCTTGCTGGGCGCGTCTGAGATAGAGCGCGTTGCGTTGTTGCAGCAGCGTAGAAAAGATCCAGCCGGATATGAACAAGATGCCAAACAGCAGCATCGATTCATACAGTATGCTTCCAAAGCGGCGTTTCAGCGACGGTGTCTGTTGTGCGGCCGCTGTGTTGCTGGCGATGGATGGCGCGGAGCGATCCAAGGCGGTTATTTGACTGCCGGAGAGCCGCTCGGCGCTGATGCCGGAACGGTGGCAGCGGTTTGTTCCGCAGCAACCGCCGCCGGTCCAGCCGCTGGTGGCGCTAATTGGGCGGGTGTCGCTGGCTTATTTTTGTTAAGCGTCGCCGGCGGCATGGTGGTTACGCGTTTGTGGCGCGGCGTTGCCTGTTCGGCCAACTCTTTCTTTTGTTGTTCCGACAGTTGCTGGTATTGCTGCCAACGGAGCGCCCGCTTTTCAGTATCGAGCTTGTTGGCGCGCGCATAGTTTTCGCGTGCAATCCGACGCTGTTCAGGCGTCAGCGTTACCCAACCACGCATCCGAGCTTGTAACCGCTCCTGCTCAGCTGGCGTCATGCTGGTATAGCGACCGCTGATTTCCAGCCACTTTTTACGGGTGGTCGGTTTCAGTTTGTCCCAATCCGAGGCCAGCGGTGCCAACACATGTTGCTGGAATGCTGTCAGATCCTTCCACGTTGGTGCGGCACTCTCCGCCACCTTGGTTGCCTTAGGGGGCGTATTGAGGTCTGGCGCTGCGCTCTCGGCCGGTCTGCCTGCTGCGTGGGTTGGAATCACCGGGCCGAGCAATGCCAGCGTCGCACTTGTAACCAGCAGTGCGAAGGCTGCGCCGATCAGGCGTTTGGTCTGGCCGCTAAGCGCTCGCTGGCTACCTTGGTTGGCGGAGGAGGTCAACGTCATTGGTCTTGCTGCTGAGCGAGGTAAGTGCTAAAGCCGCGATCCAGATAGGCCGAGGGCGGCAATTCGTCCGATAGCACGGCGGCATCAATGTCGGCGGCAGCGGCAATCCGATGTTGTTGTTCGTATTGATACAATCCTGAAAGTAATACCATGCCCGCCACTATCGGCGCAGCCACGCCGACGTGCATCAGCCATGCCAGTGGATCGTTGAAGAAATTCCCGGCATGGCCCGCCAGTAGGCCCCGGCGCAGCAGAACCCGGGCTGGCGCATCTTTTTTCTTGCGTGCCAACGCAGTCTTTCGCGCTGCAGCCAGGCGATCGACGGTCGGTGCGGGCAAATTGTCGAGGTTTTCATTGAGTGCGTGCCGCACTTTGAAAGCGTAATTGATTTCTTTGCTGTTCATAAACTGATTCCTTTGGCCTTGAGTGACTGAGCCAGAGTGTGTGTTGCGCGTGAGCAATGCGTCTTCACGCTGCCTTCCGAGCATCCCATTGCGGCTGCGGTCTCGGCAACATCCATGTCCTCCCAATAACGCATCAGGAAGGCTTCCCGTTGACGCGTTGGAAGCTTCTGTATTTCGTGATCGATTATATTGAGAATTTGCTCACGTTCCAGCTTGTTTGCACTGGATTCGGTGGCTTGCGAATCTTCTTCCGACTCGAAAGTTTCCAGGACATCGTAGTCTTCTTCATTGGCGTTGTTGCGCCCCATGCTGGAGAACAGGGTGACCCAGGTGTTGCGAACTTTTTCCCGTCGAAAATAATCGTGGATGGTGTTCTGCAGAATGCGCTGGAACAGCATTGGCAGCTCTGCCGCAGGTTTGTCGCCGTATTTTTCTGCCAGTTTGATCATCGCATCCTGGACGATATCCAGTGCCGACTCGTCCTTGCGGACTGCGTAAGTTGCCTGCTTGAAAGCGCGGCGCTCAACGTTCTCTAGGAAGTCCGAAAGTTCTTTATCTGCGGCCATGCTTCGTGGCGGATTGGGTCATGGGCTACCTACTGCTTATTCAAATTCTACAGCCTAACCACATTAGCGGCTAAGCGTTGGTCGGATCCCGATATTGGCTGACTAATTAACGCCTGCCGCCGTTGGCTTGAGCCAAGAAAGTAAGGTATTCCAAGGGATGTGTAACGTAAAATAATAATCACTTTAAATTTACAAGCTGCCGGAATCCTAGCAAAAAAGGCGCTGTTTGTGGGATGTTTGTACTGTGTTTGTGAGCAAATTTGCAGCAAAATGGCTCGTTTAACGCGGATATCGTGTAATTTGCCTTGACCAAAATGAAACCACGGATTATGGTATCAAGCCACTTCAGAATCCTGGGTGGGCCTTAGTCTGTTTGCTGGCGACCCAAGATGTTGCTCAACGAACAGGCACGCTTCACATTCGTAAGCTGTAAGCTGTTTGCTCTAACCCGCGCCATAAGCGCGAGAAACAGGCTACGGCGTGATCAGGAATTTCGGCCGAACGAGTAGCGTTTAGCGCCATTTTGAATCGTATCTACGGCTACGCAACGGAATGACGTGATCGCACAAAAAAGGGACGCCGGCACACTGGTACGCTACGCCATTTCGTCAGGAAAGAGCATCCGATCAATTTCCAATGGACCTTGAAAGGATCTAGTAAATGAGCAAAGACACCAACTTGCCTGTCACCGGCGCGGAAATTCTCGTGCGGTGTCTGGCGGAAGAGGGAGTCGAACATGTGTTCGGTTATCCCGGTGGCGCGGTGCTGTACATCTACGACGCTATTTTTCAGCAAGAAAAATTCCAGCACATTCTGGTTCGTCATGAGCAAGCTGCGATCCACGCAGCCGATGCCTATTCCCGCAGTTCAAACAAGGTTGGCGTGGCTATCGTTACGTCCGGTCCGGGCGTCACCAATGCGGTGACCGGCCTCGCCACAGCCTATATGGACTCGATCCCGATGGTGGTGATTTCGGGGCAGGTTCCGTCCTACGCGATTGGCGAGGATGCGTTCCAGGAGTGCGACACGGTTGGTATCACACGCCCGTGCGTCAAGCACAACTTCCTGGTCAAGGATGTCAAGGATTTGGCATCGACCATCAAGAAGGCGTTCTATATCGCCAGCACCGGCCGTCCCGGCCCCGTGTTGGTTGATATCCCAAAAGACATCACCATGCATCGGCACGTTTTCGATTATCCGAAGGAAGTCGAAATGCGTTCTTACAAGCCGGTTGATAAAGGTCATGCGGGCCAGATCCGCAAGGCGGTGCAATTGCTGTTGACAGCTGAGCGACCGATGATCTATACCGGTGGCGGCGTGATTCTGGCCAATGCGTCGCCAGAGCTCAACAAGCTGGTGGATCGCCTCGGCTACCCGTGCACCAACACCCTGATGGGGCTTGGCGGCTACAAGTCATCTAGCGACAAGTACGTTGGTATGCTTGGCATGCACGGTACTTACGAAGCCAACATGGCGATGCAGAACAGCGACGTGCTGATTGCGATCGGCGCCCGTTTCGATGACCGTGTGATCGGCAATCCAAAGCACTTTACGTCGGCCACCCGCAAGATCATCCACATCGATATCGATCCGCCGTCGATTTCGAAGCGGGTCAAGGTAGACATTCCGATTGTCGGCAACGTCAAGGATGTGCTGCAGGAACTGCTGGCGCAGCTCGACGCTGCCGATGCCAGGCAGAATGCGCCCGCCTTGTCCAACTGGTGGAAGCAGATCAATGAGTGGCGCGCCCGCGATTGCCTGAAGTTCACTGATTCTGCAGAAGTCATCAAGCCGCAGTCCGTGATCCAAAAGGTATGGCAGATCACCGACGGCGACGCGTTCATTACCTCTGACGTTGGCCAGCATCAGATGTGGGCGGCGCAGTATTATGGTTTCGATAAGCCGCGACGCTGGATCAATTCCGGCGGTCTGGGCACCATGGGTGTCGGCCTGCCTTACGCAATGGGCGTGCAGATGGCAAACCCCGGTTTGACCGTGGCCTGCATCACCGGTGAAGCATCGATCCAGATGTGTATCCAGGAACTGGCTACCTGCAAACAGTATCACCTGACGCCCAAGATCATTCTGTTGAACAACCGCTTTCTGGGGATGGTTCGTCAGTGGCAGCAGATCGATTACGGTTCGCGCTATTCGGAGTCGTACATGGATTCGCTGCCTGACTTCACCAAGTTGGCCGAGTCGTTCGGCCATGTCGGCATGAAGATCGAGAAGCCGGGCGACGTCGACGGCGCACTGAAAGAGGCATTTGGCATGAAGGATCGTCTGGTATTCATGAATTTCATTACGGATCAAACCGAAAACGTCTGGCCGATGGTCAAGGCGGGCAAGGGCTTGACTGAAATGTTGCTCGGTTCGGAGGACCTGTAATCATGCGCCATATCGTTTCTGTACTGCTGGAAAATGAACCAGGTGCGTTGTCGCGCGTGGTCGGCCTGTTTTCCGCACGTGGCTATAACATTGAGGCATTGACGGTCGCCCCGACCGAAGATGCTACCTTGTCACGCATGACTATCGTGACAAGTGGTTCGGATGATGTGATCGAACAGATCACCAAGCATCTGAATCGTCTGATCGAGGTCGTCAAGGTGGTCGATCTGACCGAAGGCGCACACATCGAGCGCGAGCTGATGTTGATCAAGGTGCGTGCGGTCGGCAAGGAGCGTGAGGAAATGAAGCGTACCGCCGATATTTTCCGCGGCCGCATCATCGATGTGACAGACAAGTCCTATACCCTGGAGCTGACAGGCAACAATGGCAAGCTGGATGCATTCATCGATTCGATCGATCGCGCAGCGATCCTGGAAACCGTCCGTACCGGCGGCTCAGGCATCGGTCGCGGCGAGCGCATTCTCAAGGTTTAAGCAAGTAAAGAACATCGCGTTGAGAGGACCAGACAAGAGCTGTCTCTCGACGCATTCCCATCACTGAATCACATATATATAGGATTAAAAATGAAAGTTTTCTACGACGAAGACAGCGACCTCTCCCTGATCAAAGGCAAGAACGTTGCCATCATCGGTTATGGTTCGCAAGGCCACGCCCACGCTCAAAACCTGAACGACTCCGGCGTCAAGGTTACGGTCGGTCTGCGTAAAGGCGGCGCATCCTGGGACAAGGCAAAGAACGCCGGACTGAACGTTGCTGAAGTCAACGACGCGGTCAAGGCGGCTGACGTCATCATGATCTTGCTGCCGGACGAAAACATTGCGCAAGTTTACGCAGAAAACGTCGCTCCGTTCGCCAAGCAAGGCGCAACGCTGGCATTCGCGCATGGCTTCAATGTTCACTACGGCCAAGTTGTGCCACGGGCTGACCTTGACGTCATCATGATCGCGCCAAAGGCACCAGGTCACACTGTTCGTGCGACCTATACCCAGGGTGGCGGCGTGCCGCATTTGATCGCCGTTTATCAAGACAAGTCCGGCAGCGCCCGTGATATCGCCTTGTCCTACGCAACCGCCAACGGCGGCGGCCGTGCCGGCATCATCGAGACCAACTTCCGTGAAGAAACTGAAACTGACCTGTTCGGCGAACAAGCGGTTCTGTGCGGTGGTGCGGTTGAACTGATCAAGGCTGGTTTCGAGACGCTGGTAGAGGCTGGCTATGCCCCTGAAATGGCTTACTTCGAGTGCCTGCACGAACTCAAGCTGATCGTTGACCTGATCTATGAAGGCGGCATCACCAACATGAACTACTCGATCTCTAACAACGCCGAATACGGCGAGTACGTCACCGGCCCACGGATCGTTACTGAAGACACCAAGAACGCCATGCGTCAGTGCCTGAAAGACATCCAGACCGGCGAATATGCGAAGAGCTTCATCCTGGAAAACAAGGCTGGCGCACCAACTTTGATTTCTCGTCGCCGTATTACAGCAGAACACCAGATCGAGCAGGTTGGTGAGCAGTTGCGTGCGATGATGCCATGGATCAAAAAGAACAAGATGGTTGACCAGTCGAAGAACTAATCAGAGCTTGGTTGTTTGAGCGTCGGGCATCATGCTGCAAGCGCCTGAAGGCGCTTGCAGGGCAGGACGGCGTAAAGCGTTGCTTTACGCAACCCCGTCCAGCCTGCTACCAATCAAAATAAAAAAAGGGACAGCATTGCCGTCCCTTTTTTGTTTCTTCAGGCGCTGAAATGGAAGCGATTGACCTGCCCTCTTAGATTGATTAAATTGTCATGTTATTAATCGCAATGATTTTGTACTGTAGATAACATGGCAACTAAGTCTATCGGAAGCAGGTTCGGCAAGCCGGATCGTGGTTGGCGTGAGCGTCTTTACACGATTATTTTTGAAGCTGATACTGAAGCCGGGCGGCGCTTCGATACCGCCTTGCTGTTGATCATCGTGCTGAGTGTGGCAACCGTGATCATCGACAGCGTCGGTGCGGTGCGTTCACGCGATTTCGTGCTGCTCAATACCCTGGAATGGCTATTCACGGCACTGTTCACGATCGAGTATGTGGTGCGCCTGTTGTGCGTCAAACGGCCGTTGCGCTACGCACTTAGTTGGTTCGGCATCATCGATCTGCTATCGATCTTGCCGACCTACCTGGCGATTTTGTTGCCAGAGTTCCATTTTCTGATCGATGTTCGCTTGTTGCGCATGCTGCGGGTATTTCGCGTGTTGAAACTGCCGCGTTATTTCGATGAGTCGCAGGTGTTGTTACAGGCGTTACGCAATAGCCGCCACAAGATCATGGTGTTCCTAGGCGTGGTGATGATCATGAGCGTGATCCTGGGCACTATCATGTATGTCATTGAGGGGCCGGAGAACGGCTTCACCAGTATTCCGGTCGGTATGTATTGGTCGATTGTGACGCTGACGACTACCGGCTACGGCGATATTCATCCAAAAACGCCCTTGGGGCAGTTGATTACTTCGTGTGCCATGTTGCTGGGTTACGGCATTATCGCCTTACCTACCGGGATTGTCGGGGTTGAGTTGGCCATGACCATGATGAGGGCAGTGCCGACTACTCGCACCTGTACCAATTGCCTCACGGAGGGGCACGAAGCGGATTCACTGTTTTGCAAGCATTGCGGAGAGAAACTCGAGCCCTATCAGTACGATGCAGTTGCAGCCGGTTCAGGGCCGATTAATCCTGCCGACATCAAGCAGCGCATAGAGCGCAATTTAAGTGCGGACATTACCAAGAAATGACGCTGCGGCTGTAGCCACTATTTTTGTTCATCGACAAATCGATACGGTCTTGTATTAGTCACTGACCGAGAGCAATATTGCCGCCGAACTATTTCGATAGAACACACTCGAAGTGAGCTTCCCCCTGTTGCGGCTGACCGAAAATTGACCCAGCAAAGGGCATAGTGCTGATTCAAAATTGACCCAGGTGTTCTACTTGTCCTGTCTAATTTTTAGGCAGGAGATATAAGGTGATCACCATGGAAATGTT
>NZ_JBIIVN010000118.1:0-8229 GCF_044339385.1 Collimonas sp.
AAAAAGGAGTGCTTCAACACCAACTGTTTGATAGACTTATCCACAGCTGCTAACTCAAAACGCAGCGACCAGCCCTGGGTCACATTTCGATCAGCAGGCTGGGTCAAGATTCAATCAGCGCCAACAACCTCAACACAACACGAATGCGCGCGGCCAGCTCACGTGGTGAAAACGGCTTGACCATATAATCGTCGGCACCAATTTCAAGGCCGATCAGACGATCAATTTCGCTCCCGCGCGCGCTCAGGAAAATGATCGGCAGCGACGAAAATCGGCGTAGCTCACGGCAAACATCGAAGCCGCTCATATCCGGCAGACCGATATCCAGAACCAGCAAATCGAATTGGTCGGAGCGTGCTTGCTGCAACACGTCGCTGCCCAGCAGGCAGTGGTGTACCTGGAATCCTTCGCTGCCGAGCGCGTAGATCACGTTGTCGGCAATGTTGCTTTCGTCTTCGGCCAGTAGAATATTAGGCATGCAAGGTGTCGCTCTGGAGGGCTGGGATGGCGCGTATTGCATCTTGCGTATTGGGTATCATATGCAGGAACACGCCAGACATAGCGAACAAGTTGTCATAATAGCAGTATTGCTGCCGGCCGAACCGATAGAGATCCAATGAAAATCAATCAGCTCAAGTCAGTCCGTCAGGTGTCACCGCTTGCCGCCGGCGATGGCCGCGCAGCGCCTGATGACAGCGCTTCGCCCTGCATCAACGTGTGCGTGATGAGCGCCGCCAGCGGTCTTTGCGAGGGTTGTCAGCGCACCATCGATGAAATCGTTGCATGGGGTAGCGCCAGCGTGGAACAGAAGCGCCAGATATGGCGCCAGATCCGGCGGCGCCGGAGTGCGCGATGAGCGCGCTGCCGCCGACCATGCGGGTGCTGGAACGCGGCTGGCTGTCGTCCAACAACATCTTGTTTCTTGGTCGTGAGCAGACCACATTGATCGACAGCGGTTATCTGACCCATGCGGCGCAGACCTTGGCGCTGGTGGCGCACGGCTTGCAAGGGCGGCCGTTGCATCGCCTCTTGAATACGCATCTGCATTCCGATCACTGCGGCGGCAACGCCGCCCTGCAGCAAGTCTATCGCTGCCGTACATCGATCCCGGCATCGGAAGCCGAGGCGGTGCGCACCTGGGATCAGCAAGCACTCACCTACAGCAGTACCGGCCAGCAGTGCGCCCGTTTCAGTTTCGACGATACCTTGCAGCATGGCGATCTCGTTACACTCGGCGATTTGCAGTGGCAAGTGTTGGCGGCGGCCGGGCATGATCCGCATTCGCTGATTTTTTATTGCGCCGAGGAGCGGATCCTGATTTCCGCCGATGCCTTGTGGGAAAACGGTTTCGGCGTGATCTTCCCGGAGCTGGACGGCGCTTCCGGTTTCGCCGAGGCACGCGCCACGCTGGAGCTGATCGCCAGCCTCGACGTGCGGCTGGTGATTCCCGGCCACGGCAGTTCATTCAGCGGGGTAGGCACTGCGTTGGAAATCGCCTTTTCGCGGCTCGATTACCTCGCCGCAGATCCGCTGCGCAACGCCCATAATGCAGTCAAGGTGTTGCTGAAGTTCTTGTTGCTGGAGCGGCAACGGCTGAAGCGCGATGAATTGCCGCAGACGCTCTCGGCGTTGCCGCTGGTGGTAGCTGCCAACCGGCATTTCCTGCAATTGAGCGAGGTCGCACTGGCGGAATGGGCAGTCAGTCAGTTGGTGCGCGCCGGTGCCGCAGAGATACGTGACGGCTTCTTGTTGAATCGCTAACGGCGGCGTGCTGCAGCAAGCTTGCCAGGCTAACGCGGCCGAAGTCAGAGGGTCAAGCGGTTTTAGAGGACAAAATCTAGCACGACCGTACTTTTTATTTCTGCCTTCGTCCTATAATCGTTCTCTCCATTTTCAATTCAAGAGGTCTTTATGGCACTGCCCGTCGCGTTGCAAAACCTGCGCCTTCCCGTGATCGGTTCGCCGATGTTCATCGCCAGCGGCCCGGCGCTGGTGGCGGCGCAGTGCAAGGCCGGCATTGTTGGCTCATTCCCTGCGTTGAACGCCCGTCCGGCGGAGTTGCTGGAGGTCTGGTTGACCGATCTGAAGGCTGAACTGGCGGCCTACAAGGCTGAGCACCCCGACGCCAGGATCGGGCCGATTGCGGTCAACCAGATCGTCCATCAATCGAACGACCGCCTCGCGCATGACGTTGCCGTCTGCGTCAGACATCAGGTGCCGATCATCATTTCGAGCCTGCGCGCGCCACCGCCGGAAATGATGGATGCCATCCACAGTTACGGCGGTATCGTCTTGCATGATGTGATTTCGATCCGTCATGCGCAGAAGGCGCTGGAAGCCGGGGTCGACGGCCTGATTCTGGTGGCCGCCGGCGCCGGCGGCCATGCCGGCCCGCTGTCGCCGTTCGCACTGGTCGGCGAGGTGCGCAAATTCTTCAAGGGGCCGATTGCGCTGTCGGGAGCGATTGCCACCGGCGATGCCATTCTGGCGGCGCAGGCGATGGGAGCCGATTTTGCCTACATCGGTTCACGCTGGCTGGCGACCAAGGAGGCGCATGTCGACGACGCCTATCGCCAGGCAATTCTCGAATCGACTGCCGCCGATGTGGTCTACACCAACCTGTTCACCGGTGTGCACGGCAACTACCTGAAAAAATCCATCGTCAATGCCGGTCTCGATCCTGACAATTTGCCGGAAGCCGATAAATCGAAGATGAATTTCGGTTCCGGCGGCACCGGTGCCAAGGCCTGGCGCGATATCTGGGGCGCCGGTCAGGGCGTCGGGTTGATGGATGATGTCCCGAGCGTGGCGCAGATGGTGGATCGCTTGCAGACAGAATACCAGGCGGCCCGCAAGCGCCTGGCGCTATAACAAATCGCGCGCCGTCGCCTGGCATGTGGCGGCATATCCCGGCGTTGTGTTGGCTGGAGCGGGGTGACGTTGCCTGCGCAGCTCAGGCCGGTTTGTCCGGTTTTTCTATACGCGAAACGCGCAGCCAGTCGGATATTATTCGCAGCAATTCTTGCGGCTTTTCCAGTGGCGTCATGTGGCCGCAGTCCTCAATCACAACCATCTGCGCGGCTGCAATCTGGGCCTGCATCTGCTGTGCCTCGGCAATACTGCTTAACTGATCGTTGCGGCTGGCGACGATCAGCGTCGGACAATCAATCTTTTGCAGTTCGGCGTAACCGTCGCTGCGCAACGCCGACAACTGGCGGATAAAAACCTCTTTTCCATTGCGTAGCGCCATCGCCTGCAGACGATCCAGCAATTCGCGGTCATGAGCGCGATCGGGATGCACCGACGATGCCAGCGCACGGCTGGTCAAGCCCTTGAACGGCACTTGCCGGGCCAGTTCCAGCTGCATCCGGTTGCCTGCGATTTCACGTGCGTCCTGCTGGCGTGCCGAGGTGTTCAGCAGGCACAGCGCGATGACACGTTGCGGTGCCTGTTGCATGATCGCCTGAGCCACATAGCCGCCCATCGAGAAGCCGATCAGAACGAAGCGCTCGGGCGCATGTTGCAGCACCCGCGCCGCCATCGCGCTGATCGAATCGTCCTGGCCGAGATCGCCGAAGTGCAGCCGGCCAAGGCGTTGCAGTTCATCCCGAATATCTTCCCACAGCGCTTGATCCAGCATGAAACCGGGCAGCAGCAACAGGTCGGGCAAATTGGCGTGAGTATCCATCGTCGTGTTGTAAAGATCTATCCATGTGCGCCCAGCAGATCATGCTGCGGTTTGATCGAAGCGGCGATCAAGCCACCATTGGTCGCCGGATGTGGTTCTTTCTGTTGCAGTTTGCGCTGTGGTGAGAAGAAAAATCCAGCACGCGTCATATGGATTGCATGATGAAGATGGGTCTGAAACGCAAACCGGTATTTTAACAAAATGCTCTTTATTCCAGCCATCGGGCGCGTCCGGTGGCCACCGCCACCGCGATGCACAGCACGCCGACCACGGTTAACGCGGCGTGCAGGCCGAAGCCATGCGCCAGGAAGCCGATCATCGGCGGCCCGACCAGGCCACCGGTATAACCCATCGTGGTGACGCCGGCCAGCGCGGTCGGGCCATGGCGGCCGGCGGCGCTGAAGATGAATGGGAAAACGGTAGCAACGCCAACCCCGGTCAAGGCAAAACCGGCAATCGCCAGCGGGATCTCATCGACCACCAGTGCCAGTGCCATGCCGACGCCAGCCAGCAATGCGCCGCCGGCGACCACCCGGCGGGCGCCGAAGGTTTCCTTTAAACGATCCCCGACGATGCGGGTCAACAGCATCATGCTGGCAAAAAATGCAAATGCCAATGGCGCCACGCCGTCGCTGGCGAGCAATTGGTCTTTCATGTAGACGCCGCTCCAGTCGGCAACCGAACCTTCGACGATAGCGCCGCCAAACGCCACCACGCCGAGTGCGATCAGCGGACCGTGTGGCAGCGCGAAATGCTTTTGCCCGGCGATGTATTGCGGCCGGTCGTTCGGCAGTGCCAGATAGCAGAGTCGTAGCGGTATCGCAAACAATATTGCGGCGACGCTGAAATGCAGCAGCGGACCGATGCCAAGCCCGGCCACCGCGCTGCCCAGCAAAGCGCCGGACAGCGTGCCGACGCAAAACCAGGAGTGCAGCAGCGACATGATCGAACGTCCGGCAGCTTTTTCGACAGCAGCGCCGAGGGCGTTGATGGCGACATTGAAACAACTGGAACAGGCACCCAGGCTGACCATCACCAGCATCAGCAGCGGCAGGGTCGGTGCCAGCGCCAGACAAGGCATGGTGAGCAACAACGCGACCCCTGCGTACCAGCTGCTGCGGCGCGCACCGTAATGGCCGATCAGCCAGGCTGCAATCGGAAACGAGCCGACCGCGCCGATGCCGCCGCCCAGCAGCACCAGACTGAGGCTGGCCGGTTCCAGTTGCAACAGATCACGGATCGCCGGGATACGTGCTGCCCAGCTGGCGTACATTACGCCCAGTAACAGGAACAGCACGGGCAGCGCGGCCCGTTGCATGCGAGTGCCGACGGGGAAGGGTAACGCGATCGATTCGGACATGAGCTGGCGGAGATGAGCAAGGACTGGGGGAAAAACCCGTGAACAGGGAGCGGTGAAAGCGCGACGGCCGATGCGATGGCCGCGCCCGTCGCGCTGGTGTCTGTGGACACTGGGCGTGGCTTAGAAATCCGCCGGCATTTCCTGCAGATGGCGTTGCAAGGCGTCCAGCAAGGTCTGGCAGGCTTGGTCGGTACCGATGGTGATACGCAGGAACTGGGCAATCCGCGCGCTGCTGAAGTGACGTACGATGATGCCGTCGCCGCGCAGGCGCGCTGCCAGCTTGGCGGCATCATAGTTCGGATGCCGCGCCAGCACGAAATTGGCGGCTGACGGCAGCACTTCGAAGCCCTGCAGTGTGAGGCCCGCCACCAGTTGACGGCGGCTGGAAATCACCGCCCGCCGGGTTTTCTCAAAGTGTTGCAGATCCTTGATCGAGGCCGTCGCGCCGACGATTGCCAGGCGGTCCATCGGGTACGAGTTGAAGCTGTTCTTGACTCTTTCCAGCGCCGTGATCAGATCCGGATGGCCGACCGCGTAGCCAACCCGCAAGCCTGCCAGCGAACGCGATTTGGATAAGGTATGCACCACCAGCAGGTTCGGATAACGCGCCACCAGCGGGATCGCGCTATCGCCGCCAAAGTCAACGTAGGCTTCGTCGACGATCACGACGCTGTCCGGATTACTGGCTATCAGCCGTTCCACTTCAGCCAGCGGCAGCAGACAGCCGGTCGGTGCGTTTGGATTCGGGAAAATGATGCCGCCGTTGGCCACGCCGAGGTAATCGTCGACCCGGATGCTGAAATCGTCAGCCAGCGGGATCGTGCGATGTGCGACCTGATACAGGCCGCAGTAAGTCGGATAAAAACTGTAGGTGATATCCGGGAGCAGGATCGGCTCCGCATGTTGCAGCAGCGCGTGGAACGCATGCGCCAGCACCTCGTCGGAACCGTTGCCGACAAATACATGGGCCGCGGTAATGCCGTGCGTGGCGTTCTGTTCGGCAATCGCCAGTTTCAACGGCTCGGCATCCGGGTTCGGGTACAGACGCAGGTTGTCGCTGGCTTCGGCGGCGATGGCGGCCAGCGCCAGCGGCGACGGGCCGTACGGATTTTCATTGGCGTTGAGCTTGATCAGATTGCTCAGCTTAGGTTGCTCGCCGGGGACGTAGGGTGTCAGGCGACTGACGATAGGGCTCCAGAATTTACTCATTGGAATGTCGCTAAAGAGGGTAAGTGAAGGCTGGCTACGTCGCTAAAACCGCGGCAGCAACTGGCAAATAACAGGCAAATAACAGGTGAATAAGGCGTATGGTAGCAAACCCGGCGCGGTCTGGCTGCGGATGCTGCCGTTGTCGCGCTGATTGGGGTGGTTTATTTGCAATCTGTTTCAGGTATATTAAGTATTATTGTTGTGCGTCAGACAAAATCCGCCCGGCAGGGATGTCGGGGTTGGCTGCTGGCATAGCGCTTTGCATACGCTGACCAGCCGCAAGCGATTCAACATAAACTAAAGGAGTTAACCCTTGAATTTACCCGCTGTTACTCAACTTTCCTCGATCTGGAATCTCCTGCTCGAATCCGCACTGCGTTACGGCCTCAATGCCGTGCTGGCGATTGTCACGCTACTGATCGGCTGGTGGTTGTCGTCGGCCGTCTCCAATGCCCTCGACCGCGGCGTGGCCCGCGCCGGTCTGGACGCTACTTTGCGTCCGGTGCTGCGTAGCGTGCTGTTATGGCTGGTGCGGCTGGTTGCGCTGGTGGCAGTGCTTGGCCAGTTTGGTGTGCAGACCGCCAGTATCGTTGCCATCCTCGGCGCTGCCGGCCTCGCCATTGGTCTGGCCTTGCAAGGCACCTTGCAGAACATTGCGGCGGGCATGATGCTGCTATTCCTGCGGCCTTTCCAGGTTGGCGAATACATCGGCAACGGCACCGTTGAAGGCACGGTAGATGAAATCGGCCTGTTTGCCACCAAGTTGACTAAGGCTGACGGTATTTGCCTGTTTGTGCCTAACAACCAGTTGTGGAACGGCGCGCTGACCAACTATAGCCGCAACACCACGCGCCGCATTGATATCCCGCTCGGTATTAGTTACCAGGACGATCCCGCGGTGGTGATCAAAGCGCTACAAGAAATGTTGGCCGCTGATAGCCGCATATTGTCGACGCCGGCGCCGTTCGTGGTGGTGACCGATTATGCAGACAGCACCGTGATGCTTAATCTGCGCGCCTGGACCACCACATCTGAATACTGGGCCCTGCGCTGGTCGCTGGCGCAGCAAATCAAGCCAGCCTTGACCGCAGTAAACTGCTCGATCCCCTATCCGGTGCGCGAGGTGCATATCACGCATGAAGCAGGGGCCAAAAGTCAGGTCAGCTGAACCAGTATTGATTTGACTGACAGCGCTGGTTTTAGCCTGAAGCAGTGGGCTTGAAATCACCGTTTTTATTTGCGCACGCCAATCGGTAGGCGATACCTCTGCCCGAGGCAGCCACGGTAAGTTGCGGTGTATTTCAATTCTGCCTAAATAGGGATCAAATATTACTCAAATAGTGCATGAGTAGTGCATGAATCATGGATGTATAGCACTGATATAGCACTGATATAGCGCTGATTTAATTGATGGCTATAACAGTTATGCATAAACCCATGCATAGATGGCATCAATGGTTAGCCAACTTTCCGTTACAGTTCCGCTCCGCGAAGACGCAGCCAGAAATGCCGCGATCTCGCGAAGGCAATCTGCCGTTTCATTTACCAACAAATAAGGAGATTTATGCTTACCCGCAAACTTACCCTGAGCAACCTCAATTCCTATGCGCTGATGATGTTCGGCGCGTTGCTGTTGTCGACTTCCCTGGCGCATGCGCAAGATGCCCAGCCCAAATTGCCGAGCGTGATGATTCTGGCCACCGGCGGCACCATTGCCGGCACCGGGGCCGACAGCACTACAACCGTCGGCTATACCGCAGCCACGGTCGGGGCCGAGAAGCTGATCGCCGCCGTGCCGGAATTGAAGAAAGTCGCTAACGTCAAAGACGAGCAGGTTTTCCAGATCGCCGAGGGTGTGCTGGATTTTGTGTAAACGGAATTTCGTTTAATTCGGCTTCATCCGTTCTTCAAACTGGATAGTGAAGCGGTTAAGTGCTCCCTTCCAGTCCCGCAATGGCATCGTCCACTTCTT
>NZ_JBIIVN010000236.1:0-8135 GCF_044339385.1 Collimonas sp.
GCAAGAAGTGGACGATGCCATTGCGGGACTGGAAGGGAGCACTTAACCGCTTCACTATCCAGTTTGAAGAACGGATGAAGCCGAATTAAACGAAATTCCGTTTACACAAAATCCAGCACACCCTCTTGCGATGTTCAACGTGTTGGCGTCGTGTATCACGCTGGTTGCTGCGGGCGTGGCCCTATGGGTCGCGCTCCGATGAAAAAAGCCCGGCGAGCCGGGCTTTCGTTTATCTGGCTTGGGTCAAACCGAGGCGCAACCCCCGCCCAACAGGTTCGCCCCGCCGCTCGCGCTCCGAGGCTTGCTTCTTCTCTTGCTCCTGCTTGCGCAGCAAGGCTTGATGAAGGCACTGGGCCTCCCGCATTTCTTCCCAGTCCTTCGCAAGCTCCGGCTCGTGGGCGCGCACCTTGCGGTGCGCCAGCTCTTCAATGCGTGGCCCGTGAGCACCCATGCCCTCCTTGATTTCGCGCACGGCCTCAAGCCGGCCGTGAAGGCGCTGCATAGCGCTCTGCTGTTGCTGAACTTGGCTTTGCCACTTGGCGCGGGCACCAGGGCGCGACAAAAGACCGGGCTGACCCGCCTGCGTTTGCTGCAAGCGTGACGCCTGCTGCTCGATCAGGTTTTCAAGCCGATCTTCGATCCGCTCGGCCTGGTCGTGCTTCGCCTCGACCTGCGCCGCGAAAGCGGCGCTGTATTGGGACTCCAAGGGGGAAGCCTCAAGAAGTGCGGTTTGCTCGGCCTGGGCCTCCTGCGCACGCTCCAAGAGAGCGTCCCCCTGGGCGACGGCATCCAGCCCTGGTTTTGCGGGTTGTAGGCCCGGCCGGGCCGCCTGCGATTCCTTGGACTGGATCATGTAAAGCGCCTCCTAAATTTTAGCCGCTAAAGTTAGCAATCAAGATATGCCTCGCCCTAGCTTGATTGACGACGCGGTTACTACCGCCTTGCCGCTGTCGTATTTGACGCTTGAATTCGCGCCGATTTCAGGCAGTTTATCGAAATCCGCCCGGTTATGCATGACAAAGCTCTTGCCGACTTGCTGGTAGACGTGATCCTTGTCGGTATGCACGATCACGCCTTCATGGGCTTTTGCCTTGTCGGCCTGACTGGACAGGTGGATGTTGTAGATGCCGGGTTTCACTGACCCAGCTTTCTCCACCTTGTCGGTATTCCACTGCCCCCCTTGCTCGCTCTGAACAAGACGTTGCCCGTTCATTACAAGAAGGCGTTGCTTCATCTGGATGCTCCTTTAGAGTCTGTTTCGGTCAAAAAGGGGCATTTTGGCCTGATTAGGGTAACTTGTCGCGTTTCGACAACACTCCATTTTATCCCAAAGTGTTCGATTTATCAGTCTTTTTGAGGGTCTTTTGCTCTGCGTTGTCGCTTTTTGCCTTGACTGCCTGCATCAATTGGGTATTCAGTTCCTTGAGGGCGTCCAGTTGGCCGCGCAACGTGGCCGCCTCTTCTCGCGCCTCTTCTCGCGCCTGGCGCTCGCCCTTGCCCGCCTGGTCGCGCTCGGCTTGCGCTGTCGTCATGCGTTCGGCCATGCGGTGCGCCTCGGTTGCAGCCTGCTTGCGTTGCTCCTGGTTCGCCTCCTGGGCGCCCTCGGCCCTGGCCTTCACAGTCGCCAACTCGGTGCGCAGCGCGTCGGCGACGGCCGCCGCCTTCTCTGCTGCCGCTTCGGCTTTGGCCTGGGAAGTCGCCAAATCGGCCCGTAGCGCCTCAATCTCGGCCGCATGAGCCTGGCGCACCCCGGCCAGCTCTGCGCGGCCTTGTGCGGCCTCCTGGTGCGCGTGGTCAAGCTCGGTGCGCAGGTCGGATGCCCGGCGCTCGATTTCTTCGGCTCGCTGTTCGGCGACGGCGGCCCGCTGCTGCACGCCCAGCAAGGCGTTGCGCGTTTCCTCGATCTGCTGGCGTTGCGCCTCGGCGTCGGCCGCCGCTTGGCGGCCGGCAGCTTCCAGCTCTTCAATTCTGGCCTGGCCAGCTTCCAGCTCGGTCTTCTGCGCCTCGAAGGCGTCGGCCATCTGCTTGTTGAGCGTTTCCGCCTCGATCCGCTCGGCGTCCCAGCCGGCTTGCGCCGCCCGCAACGATTCGTTCGCCAGCTCCTGCGCCTCATGCCACAGGGCGGCCAGCGCCGCGCTGCTGGCCTGCATGACAACCTCGGGCACCTGGACGGCCACCGGGGCGGCCTGCGCCGTCTGCGCACGTCGCCACTCCTTCATGCCGGCGCTCGCGTCGTTCATGTTGACCCTGGCCGTCTTGCGCACGGCGTCAACGGTCGGAAAGGCCGCACGGCCGGCCTGCTCGTACAGCGAGTCAGCGGTGGCAAAGATGCGGTCGCGGGTGTCTTTGGCTAGTTCCATGTGGTCGGCTCCGGTTGGTAATAATAAGAAGAATAATATTCTTATTATTACCTGTCAAGCGTATAGCTAAACTTTTTTAGCGGCTAAAGCGCCCGGCCTGGTGCGCGATGGACGAAAAAAACCCGCCTCGGTGGGCGGGTGGCTTGGGGATCGGGGGGCGGCAGTCTTATGCGCGCTGCTGGTCGTTGCATCGGCCTGCGGCGCAAGCGCAGCGTCGGCGTCGGTCGCAGCTCGATGCGATCAATTCCAGCTCGGCCAGGTCAATCTTGCGCATGGCATCGGCCAGCAACGTCTGGACGAAACACATAGCCTTTTGGCCGCTCACCCCTGTATGGGCGCAAGCGACACTGGCAGCGCTCAAGGCATCCTTGCAGCGGCAAATGAGTGTCTGGAGCTGGTGAACTTCTGCCTCGCTCGGCTCATCGAGCGTCGGCGTGCTGCTAACATTTCCGGTAGCCATATAGCACCTCTCATCCAGGTTGCGGCGTGGTTAGAAGGCTTCGGCTGTTGACGCACCCGAAACCTTCGTCTACTGAGGATTAGCCCTCGACCAAGGCGACCAGCGTAACGCTGCTCAGATTGGCCTCGAACTCCTGGCCGTCATCGTCGTACTTCAACCAGGCGAAGCCCTCGGCTGGTGGACGGCGATTCAGAATCAGCCGCGCCGGCCGGTCGTTGTGCTGCACCTGGACGATGGCCTTTTTCAGCTTGTCGGGATCGTCGGCCTTCTCCTTGTCCTTCTTCTTGGCGTCCGAACCTTCTTGGCCGTCGCCCTCCCCGCCCTCGTCACCAGCGCCCTCGCCGCCATCCTGCTGCTCTTGCTTGCGCTTGTCGTCCAAGAACTCGCGCAACAGCTTGACCGAACCCCGCGTGATTTCTTGGTTCTCGTCGCCCAGCCAGTCGGTGACTTCCTCCGGCTTCTTCTTGAAGGCCGTCACCAGCTCGTTGATGACCGTCACGTCCTTGGCGCGGCCCGAATTGAACGCCGCGGCAATCGGGTCTGGCAGGTCAAGCAAGGTGACGTGCTGCGTCACGAAAGCCGGCGACTTGCTGATGGCCTTGGCAATCTCGCCCTTCTTGATTCCCTTGGCCAGCTCGCGGCCGATGTAGTCGGCAATCTCGCGGGCCGTCAGCTCGTTGCGTTGCAGGTTCTCGACAACCTGGTCGGCCTCGTTGTAGTCGTTGTCGATGAAACCGGGAATCACGGTCTTGTCGGCCCGCTTGGAACCACGGAAACGCCGTGCGCCGTGGTTGATGAGGTAGCGCCCTGGTGCGGCCGGGTTGTCGCACACGGAAATCGGCGTCTTGACGCCACGCAGCTTGATCGACGCCGCCAGCTCGTCCAGGCTCTCATCGGAGAAGCCGGGGTTGTCCTCGGTGCGCGGCTGGTGTGGGTCTTCGTCAATCAGATCCATTTCCAGCATCAGCGGGCCACCACCGTTCGCGGCGGCCGTAGGAGCGTCCAGGAGCGCCGACAGGTCGCCCATGCTATCCAGGCCCAGGCCGGACGATTGCGGCTTGCCTGGGGCCTCTGTGGTGCCCTTGCCGGGCGCTTTCTTGGTTGCGGTGCTCATTGTTGAATCTCCATCTTTTCAAAAACATAGGCGGCCAGTGCGCGCACTTCCTGCGTGGCCTTGCGAGCGGCGGTCTTCTTGATCTTCCATACCGGCACCCCGGAGGCCAGCGCATCGGCGATGCTGCTGCGCAGCCCAATGCCGGCCGGGATCATCAATTGCGGATAGGCGGCCCGCAATTCAGCCTGGTGTCGAACATGGCGAGGGTTTCGGGCGTCCACCTTGCTCGGAACCATGCCAAGGAATTTCAGCGTCGTGTTCACCTTGCGCACGTTCGCAATCGTGGTGAGCATTTTTTTGATGCCCTGGATGCTGTACGCCTCAAGCTCGATGGGGGACAAAACGCAGTCTGCCGCGTACAACGCGGCCGCCAGACTGACGCCAAGGGCGGGAGCGGTGTCGATCAGCACCACGTCAAAGCCGCAGTCGGCCAGCGCCTTGATGTTCGCCTTGAAGGCCCCGGCCGCGTCGGTCAGGCTGCGCTTTTCCATGTTCGCCAGAACAGCATCGGACTCGATCAGGCGCATCAAAGGGCCTTCGGGAAGCTCTGCAAACGCCTTGCGCACTGCATCGCCGTCCTGGTCGAACAGTTGGCTTGTCAGATAGCCGCTACCGAATTCTTGCAGCGTGAAAGAAGCATTCCCCTGGGTGTCAAGGTCGATGACCGCGACACGCAAGCCACGCTCGAAAAAGTCGAATGCCAGGTGAACCAGGCTAGAGGTCTTGCCGACCCCGCCTTTTTGTTGCGCGACCACGAGTGTCTTCATTTCTTGGATTCCCGTTTCTTGGCGTCCTCGGCCCATTTCTTGACGATGTACGCTTGACGCTCCGGCAGAACCGCCGAAACCCTCTCGTACCCCTGGGGTAAATTCGTTGCCGCAAACGCGGCCCACACTCTGTTCACCGCTTGCGAGACTGCCCCCCTGGACAGACCCAGCGAAACCACGAACGACGCTTGCGGTTGCCCCTGCACCAACACGCCGTGCGCTATCTCGATAGTTTGCTGACCCACCTCCAAGCCCTTGATGCACGCTTGAAACTGGGCTTCGGACAGCCGTTTCTTCATGAAATTCACCCATACTCGTTGCTCCGCGCCTAGTTGAAAAATGCCGGTGTCAGCCAGCAGCCTAGATAGAAGTTTAGCTAAACTTTTGCAAGCCGTCAAGCGTTTTAGCGGCTAAAATTTCCTCAAAGACCTTTCGGCCGATAGACGGAAACGAAGTACGTGAGCATGGTCAGCACTGCGAAATGAAGCAGGAACGCGACACCAGCATGTATTCCTGGCGTGTTCCAGTGATACATCATGCGAATGAGGTGGTAGACGCAATCGAGCGCGACAACCCATTTCAGGATCGGCCAGACCAGCACCACAACAACCCAAACCGCCTTGAGCACGGCCGCGCCTATGCCCGCCTTGACAGGCGTAGGCAATGGCGTTGCGGCCTTTGGCGCATCCTCAATGGCAGGCTTCGCCCGCCTCGGGAAGTTGATGATGTTCGTCATTGCTTGACCCCTTATTGCGTTCCAGTTTCTAATGCTGGGTGCAGGTGTCCGCGCCTGGGCTTGGGTATGTCAGTGCCTTCGCCAAAACGCCCCGGATAACTTCGGGGCGTTTCCTTACTACCCAGCGCAGCGTTTCGCCTGCTCTATCACTTCAATCGACCAATTTCCCTTGGCGTCCGCTTCCAAGGAACACCCGTTGAAATACGCTTGCGAGCGCAGCGCCTTGGCGCGTAAGTTCTGCCGCTTTCAACATCAGTTCGCCAATTTGATCGCGACGGGCTTGCAAGGTGGTGGATGCCACGCTCGGAAGCAGGTCGATCCACGGCATGACGCTTGATTTACTCATCGGAGTTCTCCGGTTGTTGACCTGAGTGAATTACCCGGCCTTCAACTGAAGTATAGGACAATTTGCCCTAGTTGTCAAGCGAATTTAGCTAAACTTTACCATTTTTTAGCCGCTAAAACTCTTCTCCTGGCGTAAAAACTGGTTGTTAAGTCTCCTTCCAGATGCACCCCTGGCCCGCAAAATCGCACAGCAGCGCCCAAGCTGCATAGGGGATTGCCGAATCCTCCCCAATCCAGCGGCGCACCGTCCTGTCGCCCTTGGCTCCAAGCCCCAGCACCTTCGCGGCATGCCCTCCGGTGAAGCCCGCAAGGCGCATCACCTCTCGCACCTCTTCCCCCGTTGGTTGCACCCAGCCACTTGTTGCCGGCCGCAGGCATTCCAGCCTGATATTTGCCTCTGTCATTGCACAGCTCCTTTCTTCTAAAAAATCATTCGAGCACTCGCAGGCCATCCATGCCGTACACGGCTTGAATGCAGCGAGGGTCGGAATCGACAACCCTTCTCCCGTTTCGATTTATCTTGTAGGTTACAGGTCTATCGTCGTGCGCCCACACTTGGCGCGTATCTGCGCTTACCTTGGTAACGACGATGACTTTACCTGCGTCCCTCGAAAAGCACGGGTGATGCACACTGACGATTTCGCACCGCACACCTGGTCGGAAGTCTTCGACTTTATTCCTGGCGTCAAACCTTGGCTTGGCTGTTGCCGCTCTCGCGGCCTCGATCTTGAGCTGTGCCGCTGCCTCCCATTTCCTGACGATGAAAGCCTGGTGCGTGGTCAAAACCACGTCAACTAGCACGTACCCAGCGGGCACCAGCTCGGGCCTGTTCTCGTCGTTCATGGATTCATGCCTGGGCGCGATAGAAGCGGCTGACCAGCTTTCCGTTGACCTGGCGAAACACCACAACGCCCGTCCCACCTTCCAGCTCGAAGACGTTCACCGTGGGAGCTTCTACCTGGCGCACGATCTGCACCGTTTGAACCACGGGAGCCGGGGCAAGCGTAGGGCCGGCCGATGCGAGCATCAGCACGCCAGCGGCACCAGCCACGATGCTTGCCAACATGGCAGGAAACGCCAGCGTTGCGGCCGCCAGTACCAGCACCCCAAGAATCACGTTCAGCATTTTCATGAAATCACTCCTGTTTCGGTCGAGTAGTGGCCCCAGCTTTGCAGCCGGGGCCAGCGGTCTTAGTCGATGGCCCGGAAGATCGGGCGGGCTTCGGCGTGGCCGTCCGCAAACTCCCGCAGAAGTAGGTAGAGATCCACCAGCGCGTCGGTTGCGGTGGCATCCCTGTCTTGGATTTCAGAGGCGAGCTAGCACAGCGCAAACAAGGTCGCCACGATGCCGGCAGCGTCGGCCGACATTTCACCGCTGAACCCGTTTCCGTCCACCTCCACACGCAGGCGCTTGTCCGGCTTGGGAGCCATGTAGAAGCCGCCGTTGGTCAAGGTGTAGTAGTTCCAATACCCGCCGTCGTAGTCCTCACTCAGTCGGCGCAACCAGGCATAAACCAAGGCTTCGCCTCGCATCATCAGACGCGGCCCGAAGTAAGAAGGTAGGAAGGTAAGCCGGTGGTTATCGGCCACCAAGGACGCGGTAACGGGCTGCTGCTGTTGGTTGTCGTTCATCGGAAATCTCCGGTTGTTGACCTGGGCGAAATGCCCGGCCTTCAAAATGAAGAATAGGGTAAATTGCCCTATATGACAAGCAATATATTCGATTTACGGGGAGAACAGGGGAAACGGAAAAAATCGTACGCTAAGGATTTTTCGGATGCTCCAGCTATTTTGTTGGCTTGTTACGGGCCAGTAGTCGCGTCACCGTGGACGGATGAACATTGAACAGGCGTTCCGAATCGGCCACCGTTTTTTGCCCAGAACCGACCAAGTAGACGTTTTATTGGAAAAGCCTTGACAATGTGCTTTTTCTGCCAAGGCGACTTTGACCACGGATGACACGGTGCCGGCCTTGTGGACAGTGATCGAGCGCCGGCCGAAGACTGGGAAGCCCAACAAGGCGCGCTGCGTTGTCGAGTCGAGCCGGATAGGTTGCTCTTCCAAGCCGGCAAGGGCCACGGCTTCAAAGAAGGTGTAGACGCTCGGGGCCTTGCCTTGGTATGTCCAGGCCTGCAGGGCGGCAAAGGCGTTTGCTTTCATCGGAAATCTCCGGTTTGAGGTAGTGCGCCCAAACCCTTGGAATTTCCCGGCGTGTGAATTTTGGGAGTGAGCTTCCCTCGATTTTTCGTCTTCCAACAGGTGGCTTTTATGCCGCCTGTTTTTCCTGATGTTGCTCAGTGAGCCAGTCATCTAAATACTGGCAGGGTGAACGATAGCCAAGCGTCGAATGCTG
>NZ_JBIIVN010000119.1:0-8002 GCF_044339385.1 Collimonas sp.
CTGCTCAATCACCCTGATGTCAAGGCCATCAGTTTCGTCGGTTCAACCCCGATTGCCGAATACATCTATGCTACCGGCTGCGCCCAAGGCAAGCGGGTGCAGGCCTTGGGCGGTGCCAAGAACCACATGGTGGTGATGCCGGATGCCGACCTTGAACAGACCGTTGATGCCTTGATGGGCGCCGCCTACGGCTCTGCCGGTGAGCGCTGCATGGCGATTTCGGTAGCCGTTGCGGTTGGCGATGTCGGCGACAAGCTGATGGCCGCGCTGGTGCCGCGCGTGCGTGCATTGAAGATCAACCACGGGATGGAACCGGAAGCCGAAATGGGGCCCGTGGTGACGCCCCAGCACAGGGACAAGATACTGACATATATCGACGACGGCATTGTTGCCGGCGCCAGGTTGGCAGTTGATGGGCGTAACTTTACGTTGCCCGGCCACGAGCGCGGCTTCTTCCTGGCAGGCACTTTGTTCGATCACGTCACTGCGGATATGAGAATATACAAAGAAGAGATTTTCGGACCAGTGCTGTGCGTAGTCCGCGTGCCGGACTTTGCGGCGGCGCTGGCGTTGGTGAATGCTCATGAGTTCGGTAACGGCACCGCCATTTTTACCCGCGATGGCAACACCGCGCGCGAATACACCTCGCGTGTGCAGGTCGGTATGGTCGGCGTCAACGTGCCGATTCCGGTACCGATGGCTTTCCATAGTTTCGGTGGCTGGAAGCGCAGTCTTTTTGGCGATCATCATGCGCATGGGCCGGAAGCGGCGCGTTTCTATACCAAACAAAAGGCGGTGACCCAACGTTGGCCCGCCAGCATTGCGGCTGGTGCCGAGTTTGCCATGCCGACGATGAAATGAAGCATTTAATTTCATAAATTTGCAAAACCCGATTGACCAAAGCTATCAAATGCACGTATTATCCGGTCTTCGGAATTGCTGCAAGCCTTTGTTGGCTTCGCATTACGGCCCACGTGGCGGAATTGGTAGACGCGCATGGTTCAGGTCCATGTGCCGCAAGGTGTGGGGGTTCGAGTCCCTCCGTGGGCACCAGATAATTGGTGTAAAAAATATAGAGAGACCGCATAAAAATTCATATTTATGCGGTTTTTTTATATCCATATTATTTTCAAAAAGACAATGCGCTTCATGCAACGTGGTGCTACATTGTTCCCGCTTCTGTCATACTGGCGATTGTATTTCGTGTCATGCAAGTTCTTCGTGCCATGCCATAACAATAATAACCTTGGGGGTCTCCAATGGTCTTAATCATTTCTCTGGCGCTCGTCGCGCTGTTTGTCGCGTGTGGCGCCATGGCTCCGGTCCGTCTTGCTGCGATGATGCAGACCGCCCTGGGCGCCACGATTGTCAATTTCGGCTGGTTCTATCTACTATCGATGTTTGGATTTTTGGTGTTTGCGCTGTATCTGGCGTTTGGTCGATTCGGCACAATTCGACTCGGAGACGAGGATGCCGAACCGGATTTCAGTCGCCACAGCTGGTTCGCTATGTTGTTCGCCGCAGGCATGGGGATTGGCTTGGTATTCTGGGGGGTCGCCGAGCCTGTTTCCCATTTTGGGATGCCACCAAGCGGCCCGGCCGCGGTGCCCGAGGCCGCTCGGCTGGGTTTGCGGTACGCCTTTTTTCATTGGGGTTTGCATCCCTGGGCTGCCTATTGCGTGGTAGCGTTGGCGCTCGCTTTCTTCCAGTTCAACCGCAATCGTCCGATGCTGATGAGCACCACCTTCGAGCCGTTGCTAGGTAAGCACGCGCAGGGGCAGTTGGGCAAGGCAATCGATATTCTGGCGGTGCTTGCGACCGCAATCGGCGTTGCCACTTCGCTGGGTTTCGGAACCCTGCAAATCAGCAGTGGCCTGCATACGGTATTTGGATTACCGAACGGCTTGTCGCTGCAGTTGACGGTGATTGCTGTGGCCGCGGGCTTATATCTGGCGTCATCGCTGAGTGACTTGGATCGTGGTGTGAAAATCCTCAGTAATATCAACATGGTATTGGCACTGCTGCTGATGCTTTTCGTGCTGATGGTGGGGCCGACATTGTTCATCCTGGATTCTCTCACCACGACGCTCGGCGATTACCTCGACAATCTCATCAGCATGAGTATGCGCATGACGCCGTTTTCGAAAGGTACGTGGATTGCCGACTGGACCTTGTTCTATTGGGCGTGGTGGGTTACCTGGGCACCGTTCGTTGGTACTTTTATCGCTCGCATTTCGCGCGGCCGCACTATCCGAGAGTTTGTCATCGGCGTTTTGTTGGTGCCTTCGCTGATCAGTTTCCTATGGTTTGCGACGTTCGGCGGTGCGGCGCTGCATGGCATTATGTTCGAGCATTTGCCGCTCGTCGATATCGTCAAGCAAGACAGTTCGCTGGCGCTGTTCGCACTACTTAACAGCATGCCATGGAGCACGCTGACTTCGGTGCTTGCCATTATCCTGGTGGCGGTCTTTTTCGTGACGTCAGCCGATTCGGCAACTTTTGTGCTGGGCATGATGACTAGCAACGGTAACCCGACCCCATCGGCACGCATTAAATTGGCTTGGGGTGTATTGACTGCGCTGATTGCCGGAGTGTTGCTGATGGCTGGCGGGTTGAAAGGCTTGCAGACCACTTCAATCGTCATTGCGCTGCCGTTCATGATCATCATGCTGGCCATGTGCGCCAGCCTGTTTCGTGCGTTGAGCCAGGAGGCCAATACACTGGAACGCAGGCGCTATGCACGCGACCGGCTGCTGGAGCGGTTGTTGCGTGACCACGAGGAGAACTCTGCGTGACTGGTCAGCGCTTATTCGCAGTGGTGGCGGCTAGTCGGCAGGCTTGGCCGCCGCACTTGAAAGGTGTCCACGTAGTCATGTTCGCACCTTGGGCCTGCGCCGCAAACGAAGCTCAATTGCACGCATCGCTATTGCGTTCATCGATAAGCGCCGCGCCGATATGGTAATCGGCGCGCATCGGACATTTTACATTTACAGTTGCGAACATCTTCTGTAGCAGAACTTGGGCGGGCCGTTCGTTCCCGATGTGCGCCTGGCAGACATTGCTTGTCTAATCTTATTTTTTCCTCTGTGGTCCTTAGCTCGCCTTAGCTGGCGCCGCCGGGCAGCCACGCCAGTTTGATCCGGCCGGAATCGATTCGCCTTTCATGACCAGCGTCAACGCGCCGAGCTTCGCATTGTCGCCCACCGATGCGCCATACAACACAAAACTACGGGGCCCCATATAGACGCGGCTGCCGATGTTGACGTGATCGATTTTCATGACACGGTCTTCAAACAGGTGTGTCTGCGGACATGTCTGGACATTCAGTTCGCTGTAATCGCCGACATGCACGCAATCGAATTCGGTGATGTCCGTCGTGTTCATGTATACGCCGCGGCCGATGCGGCAGCCCAGCAGGTTAAAAGCCAGTGGCAGCCAGGGAGTGCCACGCAGATAGTTCATGAAATTGGGAATGGCGATTCCTTCATACAGATTCGTGACGCCTTCGGACAGCCAAACGAAACGTGTCCACATCGGGACGCTGCATTTCTGGTAGCGCCCGATGAGCAGCCATTTAAGAGTCGCGATAAAAATGAAACTGCCGATCCCATAAAGCAGCCCGGCACTGGTCAACAGCAAGATCACTTCGCCCCATTTTCCGGCACCGGCCAATGGCATCAGGTTAATCACCACCGTATAACCGACCGCGATAACGATTGCATGCGGGGAGACGATGCGGAAAGCTTCCACCAGCGCCCGGCCGAGGCGGCGTCGGCGCGAGGGCCGGAAGGTCAGATGTTCGGGAAAACCGCTGGTCTGTTCGCGCGCCGGCAGATTGATGGGGGGCGAGCTGAGCCAGGTGTCGCCGGGTCGCATGCGGTGATTATCCGGTGTCCGCGAATGTACGCCGATGAGAATGTTTTCCGGCAGGATGCTGCCGTCCGGCACATAGGCGCCGTTGCCGACAAAGCTGCGGCGCGAGATGGTGGTCGGCTTCATGGTCATCCAGCCGCCGTCGATCTGCTCGTCGCCAAGCAGCACAGCATCGGCGATAAATGTGTCGTCGCCCAGCGTCAGGATATCCGGCACCACGCCTAGCGCGGTCGATATTTCCGCGTGTTTGCCGACTTTTGCACCCAGCAGGCGGTACCATACTGGCGCATAGATCGTAGCATACACGCCGTGCAGGATAGCCAGACTGGATTCCTGAATCTGGTTGACCAGCCATTTACTGCAATAAACGTTGCTGCGCACCGGCCAACTGCCTGCACGCATGCGCGGCAACAAGGTCCAGCGGATCCCCGCCGAGAGTAGCGCGGTACAAACGATCAGCACCGCCGTGGCAGGGAAGGCGAGGATGAAATATTTGGCCAGTTGGAACGGCACCTGATTACTTTGTAGCCATGGATAGTGATCTGTATCGTCGAGCCAGTCAATCAGGATAAAGCTCGGGAATACCGGCATGAAAAACAGTGTCGTGATCAGCAATGCGCCGAACAAAAAGAATGCCGATTCGCCGATTTGGCGGCGCCGTGTTACGGGCGGCCGCGCCGGTTTCGAGGCTTGGTCAAAAGCGCCTGCGTCGCGCGCCGGTGAACCTGTCCAGATGCGGCCCGGCGGCACATATTGGCCGTCGCTCAGTGCCGACTGGCCTTCCAGGTGGCCATAGCTGCCGACTCGGGTATTGCTCTCCATTACGACGTAGGAGCCAATGCAACTCTCGCGCTCTAGCGTGATCGGCCCCAGTATCAACTCGCCATGCTCGACGCGGGCATTTTCCAGGTTCACCGCATTACCGATACTGCAACCATCTTCGATCGTCAGCAGATCATGGGCGCGTAGCGTCATTGAACCGATCACGACTTCGGAACCGATGCGCGCACCTAATGCTCTGAGCCACCACGTATTGAGTGAAGAGCCGCTTAGCAGGTAAGCTGGAGCCGCTTCGATCAAGCGATCAGCTAGCCACCAGCGGTAGTAAGCGAGGCCCCAGAGCGGATAGCGACCTGGCTTTAGACGCCCGACAATCAGCCATTTGGCGGCAATCGCAATACCGAATTCGAATAGTGTTGTCAGCAGGAAGGCGCCAATCGAGACGATGATTGCCAACGGAATTGAATCGCCGGGATCGCCTGTGAAGAAATGATAGGTAAAAAGGGGTGCCAGCCACTGCATCATGCGCATCGCCGCACAACCAGCGCTTGATATCCGATGGCGGATTCCAACTGGTATCGACAGCGATGCTGGCGTCCGGCGTTTCTGCCAGCGCCTGGGCGATGCGGCCAACGGTGCGGTTAATGTAGATGTCGCGCACCGTGATATGGGCGAAGTCCGGGTTGGCGCGCAGTGCTGAAGCCAGCTTGGCGGCAAATAGCGAGTGGCCGCACAGATCATTGAAAAAATCAGCACTGCGATGTATCGGCTGGCCGGGAAAGAGTTTATTCAAGGCAGCGAACAGTGCGATTTCGGCAGCGTTTTCGGCGTTATCCGAATCGGCTAAGTCGGTTACAGCGGCAACTGCCAATGGCCGTACTTTAAGCGCTTTGCGGTCAATCTTGCCAGAGCTCAGGCGCGGCATTTCGCGCATCGGCTCGAAGCAACCCGGCACCATGTATGGCGGCAGCAGTTCGCTCAGGGCGCTACGTAATTTGGCTGGCGCCACTTCGGTGCCGCTTTCGGGCACGATGAAAGCGATCAACTGGTCAATGCCGTCTTCCTGGCGCAAGACGACTGCCACGGTGCCGACACCCGGCTGGCGCGCCAGCACTCCTTCAATTTCGCCCAACTCGACCCGGAAGCCGCGGATCTTGACCTGATCGTCGGTACGGCCCAGGCATTGCACGCGGCCGTCGGCCTCAATTCTCGCCAGATCGCCGGTGCGATACAGGCGCCAATCATGTTCGCCAATCGACCAGGGATTATCGAGAAATTTTGCTGCGGTCAAGTCGGGCCGGCCCAGATAGCCAGCGGCCACGCCTGGGCCGGTAATGCACAACTCGCCGACTTCCCCTCGCGGCAGCAGAGAAAGGCCGTTTTCAAGCGAGGGATTGATGACCAGCAGGCCGTAATTGGGCAATGGCCGCCCGATAGTTACCGGTTGGTTGGGCTGTAGCTCGGCCAAACTAGCCGAGACCGTGGCTTCGGTCGGGCCGTAGGTGTTGAATATCTGTCGGTTCGGTCCGGCCCAGCGGCTCACTAGCGCTTCCGGGCACATTTCGCCGCCCAGGTTGATGAGGCGCAAACCAGGTACGTCTTGGTTGAACAGTGCCAGCAGCGTCGGCACTGCGTGCAATACGGTGACGCGGTTGGCCGCCAATGCTTGCGGCAAGGCTTCCGGATCTGAGGCCAGTTCCTTGGGTGCGATCCAGAGCGTGGCGCCGACCAGGTAGCTGATCCAGATTTCCTCGAACGACATGTCGAACGCTACCGAAAATCCCTGATAGACACGATCGCTGCCGCTGATCCCCAATACCGCGTTTTCGCTGCGCAGGAAATGACAGATTGCGCCCTGATTGATCTCGATGCCTTTTGGCTTGCCGGTCGATCCCGAAGTGTAGATCACATATGCCGGATCGCTGCGCTGTACGCCTTGGCGCCGCAATAGCGGCGTATCTGCATCTGTAGGCATCAGCAGATTTTCAGCGGTCCAGATATGACGGGGCAGATTGCCCAAACGCGGCCTAAATCCGTCACAACTGACGAGACCGGGTGCATTGGCGTCTGCCAGGCAAACAGCGATGCGCTCGACCGGCGTATCGGCATCTAGCGGTAACCAGGCCGCACCGGCCTTGGCAATCCCGGCCTGCATCACTAGCAGATCAATGCCGCGCGGCAGCCAGAGTCCGACAATCTGGCCAGGACGCACACCCGCTTCGATAAGTCGCGACGCGACCAGATCGGCACGGCTATCGAGTACCTGATAAGTGATCTGTTGCTCGCCAAAAATCAGAGCGATCTGTTCGGGGGTACGGGCAGCAGTTGCTTCCAGCAGGTCCGCCAGGATTTCATTGCGTATCAGTTCCGGTTGCTCCGGCCCATGCAGGATGTCCGGGGTGGATGAAAACACTGCTGTGGCGGCGTTATCGACAGGCAAATCGACAGGCAAAGTCTGGGTCATGTAGGGGGGATAGTCGAAGGCTTGCAAACCGACAATAGTAGCACGGGAGATGTGCGTGGTGAATCGACATTTGCTTCCCTATCTTGTCGTTGTCAGGCCTTGTTTTCTCGTCCTTTTCTGTCAATTTTATGCATGCTCCAACTGCGTTGCATGACGGTACATGCTGCGGTGTCGTCATCTCTTTGCAAAGTCATGCGTGAACCATTAAAGTCTGGGGCAATGCATCTGGTATCGTCTAGCGCAAGCAAGCAATGTCTGCTCCCGCATGAATGCTTGCCAGTGTGAAACTATTGGTCGTATGATTGATTGTTGCTTGGTTTAACGCGCGTTCCGTCTGGTTGTGTTAATTGCCATGTCAGGCAATCCCGCTAAAGCTAAAGCTAAAGCTTTGTGAGCGTTTCCATGTTGTCGGGGAGATTTTTGATGCAGCGATCCAAGAAATTCTCCGGTGCGGCGACTGCCAGCGGTTGGCGATGGCTGAGGGTGGCCTTGCCTTTTCTTGTGGCCGTGGCGATGTTGGTCTGGCTGCTGGCGTTCAGCATGAACATTCTGTCTGCCGTGCGCGCCTTTGTTGGTGGCGAGAGTCAATGGTCGAAGGCGCAGAAGGAGGCCGTGTTTCATTTGAATCAGTATGCGGTTTTCCGTTCTGAGGTTGACTACAAACAGTTTCAGAAAGCCATGGCGGTGCCGTTGGCGGATCAGCGGGCAAGGCTTGAATTGGATAAGCCCGCCCCCGATCTGAAGGCCGCACGCGAGGCGTTTTGAGCTTCCCCCGAAATTTAGTCTTCCATAGGTAACGTAAAATCAACGATCCTTTGGAAAGACCAGCAATGAAGAAGATACCAAAACAGATGTACACGGCGGAGTTCAAGGAGCTAGCCGTGC
>NZ_JBIIVN010000120.1:0-7993 GCF_044339385.1 Collimonas sp.
CTGTGATTCGCGCGCTGACTGAAGAAACCGGCACCCAGATCGATATCAGCGACGAAGGCGTGGTCACTATCGCCTCGGTCGATGCTGCTGCCGGCCAGGAAGCCAAGCGCCGCATCGAAGAGTTGACTGCTTCGGTAGAAGTTGGCAAGGTCTACGAAGGTACTGTAATGAAGCTGCTGGATTTCGGTGCGATTGTGCAGGTGTTGCCGGGCAAGGATGGTCTGCTGCATATCAGCCAGATCGCCAATGAGCGCGTCAATGCGGTTGCCGACTACCTGAAAGAAGGCCAGCAAGTACGCGTCAAGGTTCTCGAAACCGACGACCGCGGCCGTTTGAAATTGTCGATGAAGGCAGCTCAGGCGGACGAAGGTGGCGAAGCTTCTCCGGTAGCAGCGCACTAATCGAGGTGTAAAAAACGCCCGGGATGTTTAGGCATCCCGGGCGTTTTTACGTTGACCAGAAGTAGGCGGGGCGCGATATTTGCTACCGCATCCTGCCGCCTGATAAAAAAAGCCGCCGGAACAGGCTCTCCGGCGGCTTTTTCTTGTTACTGCAGTGCGACTTAATCGAACACTGGCGATTCCACACCCAGGATCTTGTGCAGCTTCGGCGATGTCGTGGTGTACTGCATGTGGATCTTTTTGTCCGGGAAGATGTATGGCGCGGCACCAAAGGCGGCCAGTGCCGCTTCGTGAAAGCCCGACAGGATCAGTTTCTTTTTGCCCGGATAAGTGTTGATATCGCCGACGGCAAAGATGCCAGGGATGTTGGTTTCGAACTTCTCGGTATCGACCACTTTCAATTGCTTGCGTTCGATATCCAGGCTCCATTCGGCGATCGGGCCGAGTTTAGGCGACAGGCCGAAGAATACCAGCAGCGTATCCAGCGGCAGGCGGCGCGTCACGCCGTCCGGACCGGTGACCTTGATCTCGCTTAGCTTGCCGTCTTTGGCTTCGTGGCCGGTTACCTGGCCGACCAGGAATTGCATTTCGTAAGCATCGCACAAGGCTTTCATCTTGGCGACCGAAGCAGGCGCGGCGCGGAATTCTTCGCGACGATGCAGCAGCACTACGGATTCTGCTTTGCCGACCAGGTCCAACGCCCAGTCCAGCGCCGAATCGCCGCCACCGCAGATGACCAGATTCTTGCCGTGGAACTGGGCTGGATCCTTGACGCGGTAGAACAGTTGCGTATTGTCATACTGATCGATGCCTTCGACCTTAATAGTACGGCGCTGGAACGAGCCGACGCCGGCAGCGATGAAGATGGTCTTGGTAATAAAGCGGGTGCCGGTGGAGGTTTCAACGTCGAAGCGGTTGTCCTCGCGGCGCGATACCAGCGTCACTTCCTGGCCGAGATGGAAGGTTGGTTCAAACGGCTCGATCTGCTTGAGCAGGTTGTCGGTCAGTTCCTGGCCGGTGCAGACCGGTACTGCCGGGATGTCGTAGATTGGCTTGTCAGGATAGAGCTCTACGCACTGGCCGCCGACTACCGGCAGCGAATCGATGACGTGCGCCTTGATCTCCAGCAGGCCGAGCTCGAAGACCTGGAACAGGCCGACCGGACCTGCACCGATGATGACGGCATCCGTCTCGATCGGGGCGTTATTGACAGAATTGGGTGTTGCATCGAGCTTGACGTTGGTATCCATACGACGATCTGCTTCCTGTTTCAGTTGATTCCCCCCAAAACGCCGCGGCCTAGTGGTTGAGGCGGGCTGCAGCGGCGATTGGATTAAGGTTAAACGCGGCCATGCCGGCGGCGAATGTGGGTTGTGCTATTGGCTGGGGGATAATTTTATCCGTATGGCCTGGCTAAATGAACGAAGTAGCGCTGTTACTGCTTGGGGCATCCTTTTGGGACGGCCTGCTCTTCAATTAACGTTGTAAAAATTCCAGCTTTTCTTTGACGTCTTTCCACTCGTCAGCATCTGCCAGAGGTGCAGCCGTCTTCGTAATCGACGGCCAGTGACGCGACAGATCTTCATTGAGTTTGATGAATTGCTGTTGGTCGGCTGGCACATCTTCCTCTGCGTAGATGGCGTTGACCGGGCATTCGGCGACGCACACTGCGCAATCGATGCACTCGTCCGGGTCGATCGACAGGAAATTCGGGCCTTGGCGGAAGCAATCAACCGGGCATACATCCACGCAGTCGGTATAGCGGCAGCGAATGCAGGATTCGGTCACAACGTGGGTCATAACAACAGTCCTATCTGTAAATGGTCTTGAGGCGGCACCCGGGCGTTTTCGAGCAAACGATGCTCTATATTTACCCAGTCGCAAAGCCTTGTATTTTAAGGTAATTCAGGTTTTCCCACAAATTGTGGTTATATAGAATCCATATAAGCAAATGTAAAAATCACATTTACCTGCAATGCGGTCGCTTACATGATTCCGGCCTGCTGTTGCAGATGCTGCGGCGACGGTTGCAGTAACTTGCTTGCGTGGAATTTCCAAAGTGGCTATTGTTAGGCTGTTTTCTGCTGCGAAACAATTATGTCATCTTCCACCGAAGGTTCAACCAAAGCCATTTTCTACGCGTTAGGAGCCAACGGCGGAATCGCGCTGGCCAAGTTTGCCGCAGCGCTTTTTACCGGCTCCGGCGCCATGCTGGCCGAGGGTATACATTCGCTGGCCGATTGCACCAACCAGGTGTTCTTGCTGGTTGGTCTTAAGGAAGCCAGGAAGCCAGCCGATATATCGCATCCGATGGGCTATGCGCGTGTCGTGTACTTCTGGGCGATGATGGTGGCGTTGCTGTTGTTTTTTGTCGGCGGCGCGTTTTCGGTACTGAAGGGGATTGAACATCTGAGTCATCCGGAGCCGATCAGTAATCCGCTTGTTGCACTCGGCGTACTGGGTATATCGGTGGTGCTGGAGGCGTTTTCGCTGCGCGGAGCAATGCTTGAAATTCGCAAGATTTCGCATGGCAAGTCATTTATTCAGTGGTTTCGCGAAACCCGCCAGTCGGAGTTGATGGTGGTGGCCGGAGAGGATATCGCTGCGCTGGCTGGGCTGGCCCTGGCTTTTATCGCGGTGCTGCTAACCGTAATGACCGGCAATCCGTTATGGGATGCTCTTGGCACGATCGCCGTCGGCGTATTGCTGATGATTGTCGCGGTACTGGTGATCCGCGAGGTCAAGGCGATGGTGACCGGCGAATCGGCCGCACCGGAGGTACATGCCGCGATCAAGGCGCAGATTCAGGCGCAGATTCAGGCGCATCCCGGTGTCGCCTCTGTACGCAATTTTATCTCGATGCAGTGGGGTGAACAGGTGATGATTGCAGTCCAGGCCGTGATGCAACCGCAACCTTCGGATCTGACGCTGGTGGATACGATCAATCAGATCGAGGCACAAATCCAGCAGCGTTGGCCGCAAGTACGCTGGTGCTTCTTTGAGTCGGACCATCCGCTTCTCAGTCGGCGGACAGGATAGGACGTCGAAAAAACTGTCTTGGCGTGCGGCTGACAAATAAAATTGTCAGATTGCTGTTCTCGCGGTGATTCAACATCAGGTAATCGTTAGGTAATCGTTAGGCAGTTATTGGGAAGTCATTAGTCAGTCATTGAGCAATCATTCATTTGGGGTGCTGCATGTGCACGCCGTATGCGGCGAGTGTCGCTAATAACATCGCCTGCCACAGTATTGAATCGAATTGGCATACCATGCGGATCTGCAGCCGGGTTGCTCCAGGCATGCGCCATTCAAGGTTCCAATTACTACCGACATCAGTCAGACACATCATGATCATTACTTCGCTTCTAGACACCGATTTGTATAAATTCACGATGATGCAAGTGGTCTTGCATCATTTTCCGGCGGCTGAAGTCGAATACCGTTACAAATGCCGTAATCACGGCGTTGATTTGCGTCCTTACGTCGATGAGATCCGCGATGAAATTGCCGGTCTGTGCCGCTTGCGCTTCCAGGAGCCGGAGCTGGCTTACCTGAGCAGCCTGCGTTTTATTAAAAGCGATTTCATCGAATTTCTCGCGTTGTTCCACCTGCAGCAGAAATACATCAGTGTGCAGCCGTTGGCAGCCGACAACGGCGAGATCGATATCGTAGTGAGGGGGGCATGGCTGCATACCATTCTGTTCGAAGTGCCGGTGCTGGCGATTGTCAACGAAGTCTATTTCCGTGCCACCCAAAGCGAGCCCGATCATGTTGAGGGCCGTCAGCGCCTGCAAAAAAAGATCGCGCTAATCCGCGACGATCCGGCAATGGCCGGTTGCAAGTTGGCCGACTACGGCACGCGGCGGCGGTTTTCCGGGCGCTGGCACGAGGAAGTAGTGCGGACCCTACAGCGTGACTTCTCTCAACATCTGGTCGGTACTTCCAATGTTCATTTCGCGATGAAATACGGCCTGACGCCGCTCGGAACCATGGCGCACGAATACCTGCAGGCTTGCCAGTCGCTCGGCCCGCGGTTGCGCGATTCGCAGATCTACGCTTTTGAAATGTGGGCCAAGGAATATCGCGGTGATCTCGGCATTGCCTTGTCCGATATCTACGGCATGGACGCATTCCTGCGCGATTTTGATTTGTATTTCTGCAAACTGTTCGATGGCGCTCGTCACGATTCCGGTGATCCGTTTGAATGGGGCGAGCGTCTGATCAAGCATTACCAAGACAATCGGGTCGATCCGGCCACCAAGACGCTGGTGTTTTCCGACAGCCTCGATTTCGGTAAAGTCAACGAACTTTACCTGCGCTTCAAGGATCGCGTCCGGGTTGCCTTCGGTGTCGGCACCAACCTGACCAACGACCTCGGCTATACGCCGCTGCAAATCGTCATGAAAATGGTACGTTGCAACGGTCAGCCGGTGGCCAAGCTGTCGGATACGCCAGCCAAGAACATGTGCGACGACCAGGCCTACCTGAATTACCTGCGACAGGTTTTCCAGATCACCAATCCGGCGATGCCGGCATAACATCGTTTGTTTTATTGGCAACGGTTAGAGATTAAAATACCGGTTGATTCCCATCCATTCGCTTATCTGGAAGACTAAATTGCATAAAAAAATACTTGCCATCCTGATTGCATTCCTACCGTTGGCCGCTCAGGCTGCAGAACTTGACGGTAGTCAACTACCCATCTGGTGGGGCGTGCCATTCATGGGCCTGCTGTTGTCGATCGCACTGGGGCCGTTGCTGGCCCCGACATTCTGGCACCATCATTTTGGCAAGATTGCAGCGATCTGGTCGTTGGCGTTCCTGATACCGTGTGCATTCGGATTTGGCGTGCCCACAGCTATCGCTGGTGTCGTGCATGCCTTCCTGGCAGAGTATTTTCCATTCATCATGTTACTCACCGCACTGTTCGTAGTGGCAGGCGGGATATGTCTGCGCGGTAATTTGCACGGTACGCCGGCCCTCAATACAGGCTTGCTTGCACTCGGTACCGTGCTGGCCAGTCTGATGGGCACCACCGGTGCCTCCATGCTGCTGATCCGGCCGTTGATTCGGGCTAACGACAACCGCAAGCATGTGGTGCACATCGTCGTGTTTTTCATTTTCCTGGTCGCCAATGCAGGTGGCGCCTTGACGCCGCTTGGTGATCCGCCTCTGTTCCTCGGGTTTCTGAAGGGCGTCGATTTTTCCTGGACCTTCAAAAACATTTTCGGTGAAACCATGTTCATGTGGGCCTCCCTGTTGGTCATTTTTTATTTTCTCGATCGCTACTATTTCCACAACCGCGAAGAAGAACTGCCACCAGCGCTGGATCCGACTCCCGACGATGCCAGGCTACGTTTTGACGGAAAATTTAATTTTGTACTGCTCGGCGCGGTAGTGATGCTGGTGCTGATGAGCGGCCTCTGGAAGCCGGGGGTGAGTTATGACATCTACGGTACAACGGTGGAATTGCAGAACCTGCTGTGCGATGGCTTGTTGATTGTGGTGGTCCTGGCCTCGCTGTGGCTGACGCCGAAAATCGCCCGCGAAGGCAATGATTTCTCTTGGGGGCCGATACTTGAGGTAGCCAAATTGTTTGCCGGAATTTTTGTCACGATTGCGCCGGTGATCGCCATGTTACGCGCCGGCGAACACGGTGCCTTCGGTGCGGTGGTCAGCGCCGTCACCGGCGCCGACGGTCAGCCGAACAATGTCATGTATTTCTGGGCCACCGGCTTACTGTCGTCGTTCCTTGACAACGCGCCGACCTATTTGGTGTTTTTCAACACCGCATCCGGCGACGCTGCCGAACTGATGACCAAACTGGCGGCAACCCTGGCGGCGATTTCCTGCGGCGCCGTATTCATGGGCGCCAACAGCTACATCGGCAATGCACCCAACCTGATGGTCAAGGCAATTGCCGAAGAACGCGGTATCCGCATGCCGTCTTTCTTCGGCTACATGGCTTGGGCGTGCGTGGTGCTGTTGCCGCTGTTTGTGGTGATGACCTTGATTTTTTTCCGTTAATGGCTGAGCGATGAGACCAAAGATATTGATGGCGCGTGCGGTGTTCCCGGGAGTGATCGGCGGGTTGCAGCAGTATTTTGATGTCGAGAGCAATCAGGAGGACCGTATTTTCAGCAGCGCTGAACTGGCCTCCCGATTGCAGGACAAGGATGGCGTAATCGCCACTGCCAGCGAACTGATCTCTGCGCAATTGCTGGCCGCCTGCCCGAGACTGAAGGCGGTCTGCAACCAGGCGGTCGGCTACAACAACATCGATGTCGCTGCCGCTACCGAGGCCGGCGTGATGGTCACCAATACGCCGGACGTACTCAATGAGACCACTGCCGATTTCGGCTGGGCGTTACTGATGGCGACTGCCCGGCGGATCACCGAATCTGAACATTGGCTACGAGCCGGGCACTGGAAACAATGGCGTTACGACAGCTTCCTTGGCGCTGATGTGCACGGCGCTACACTTGGCATCATCGGCATGGGACGCATTGGTCAGGCGATTGCGCGGCGTTCGCTGGGCTTCGACATGCAGGTGCGGTATCACAATCGTTCGCGCCTGTCGCCAGAGCTGGAGGCGCGCGCCAATCATGCCCGTTACGTCAGCAAGGAAGAGTTGTTACAGCAAGCCGATCATGTGATTTTGGTGTTGCCGTATTCTAAGGAATCGCATCACACTATCGCTGCTGCTGAGCTGGCATTGATGAAACCGGGGGCAACCTTGGTGAATCTGGCACGCGGCGGTATCGTTGACGACCTGGCCTTGATTGCCGCGTTGCGCGACCACAAAATTGCAGCGGCAGGGCTCGACGTGTTCGAGAACGAACCAGCCTTGCATCCTGATTTTCTGGATTTGTCGAATGTGGTCTTGACGCCGCATATTGCCAGTGCGTCCGAGCCGACGCGGCGGGCCATGGCAAATTGTGCGGCGAGTAACCTGTTAGCGGCTTTGCTGCCGAATAAAGATCGGCCGTTTCCGCCCAATTTGCTCAATCCCGAAGTGCTGAGCAAGGTAATGCTGGCTGATAAATAAAATCGCTTGAAATAAACAAAAGCGCGAGACAGATATCTATCTCGCGCTTTTCTTGTTTTTGGTATGGCAGTTTTCAGTCTTTCAGTCTTTCAGTCTTTCAGGCTTTCAGGCTTTCAGGCTTTCAGGCTTTCAGGCTTTCGACCAGATCGATGTACTGTTGTTGCGCCGCTTCCTGGCCAGTGCCTTTCAGCGCATTCCATGCATCCCACTTGGCGCGTCCGACGAAATCGGTCATGCCCGGACGATCACCCTGGACGTCGCCGCTGCTGCCTTGCTTGAACAGTGCGTATAGTTTTAACATCGTCAGGTTGTCGGGGCGCTCGCTCAATGTTTTGGAGTCGGCCTGGGCTTGCTCGAATTGCGCTTGAAGGGTCATAGGAGTCTCGTCTGATGTCGGTATATGTTAGGAGAGCAGCAGGGTCATTCAGTAACGGCACCGACCACCGCAGAGCCTGCCTTGACGGTGCCAACCACGACCGCAGAAGCAACGCCGACCGCCGCACTGCCGACGCTGACACCGGCGCCAACCACGCTGCTGGTGACG
>NZ_JBIIVN010000239.1:0-7893 GCF_044339385.1 Collimonas sp.
GTGATGATTGTAACTTATAATCAAGAGTATTTAATTCGCGAAACTATTGATAGCGTGTTATTGCAAGATTATGATAATCTAGAAATAGTTGTGGCTGATGATGCTTCAACAGATAATACACTAAATATATTACAAGATTATGCTGCTAAATTTCCTGAAAAGTTTGTTCTCGTTTTAAATGAGAAAAATCTTGGGATTACAGGGAATTGTAATTCGGCGTTAAAAGCATGTAGTGGCGAATTGATTGCCGTTTTAGGCGGGGATGATGTGTTTCTTCCTGGGAAAATATCGGCCCAAGTCGAGATTTTTATAGAAAATCCTGACGTCAGTCTTTCCTATCATGCTGTCGAGGTATTTCAACATCAAACAGGTAGAACACTGCATATAACAAACCAAAAGCCGTCGGACGACATCTTGAATATTCAGGACATGTTGGTAAAAATGGGTATTCCTGGAGGCTCCTCTCTAATGCATAGAGCTTCGGCAGTTCCTGTTGGTGGATACGATAGTAGATTACCAATGGTGTCAGATTGGCTATTCATGCTGGAATTGGCAATGCATGGCAAGATTGCAAAGCTCAACGGTATCTATGCGCGTTATCGAAAACATGGTCATGGCGCAAGTGATAAAACATTAGAGTTGCTTGGCGAATCGATAGCGAATATAGATATTTTTATGGAGAAATATCCGGTACGAGTTGATTTAATCCTATATTGCAAACGGGCCAAGGCTCGATATATCGCAGGAGAAGGATTTCGGCAATTGGGAAAAAAGCGTGATGTGGCGAAAAATCTTTTCAGGCGCTGTATTATCCTGGATGGAGAAAATTTATCATATAGGATCTTGTATGCTATATCTGCGCTGCCAATTATTTCAGAATTTATTGGGAAAATCTTGAATTTCTATAAATATCGCTTGAAATAAAGCGCAATAAGAAAAATATGAAATATTTTCTCGCTTTAAAGAGAATGCAAAATTTCCACTTGTGGGTTCTTGCATTTTTTTATCTTCCTCAAAGCATTATTGGTTTTTACGTTTATGACCAAAATTATGCATTGTTATTTTTAGCGATTGCTTTCGTATCTCTTTTCTCATATTTATTTTTCTTTTATATCGTATTTGGGGGGGGATATTTCCATAGGTTTTTTCATCGATTTTGGAAATCGTCATTTGATGTTGCGAATTATCCATTTGTGGTATTTGGGGCTTATTTTCTGTTAATCGTTTACGCGATTATTACAACTGATCAAATAGCTCTATTTATGGCTTTTAAAGGTGCAAGTATTGATGAACTTGCAAGAAGTCGAGAGATGTTTCTCCGGACAAGGGAGGGATGGGAAGCCATTTTTCCTTATGTCAATGCATTATTCGTAATGGCTTTCTTGCCATATACGATAGCTTCGTTGTTTTATAGAAGGAATAAATTAAGATTTTATTTTTTGATCCCATTTTTATTTTGTCTTGCCTTAACGCTTGAAAAAAGTGTCGCTATTCTAGCTGTTGTTCCAATTATTATATTGGCAGTTAACTCGGGAAAAAGTAATAAGAGTTTTCGTATCATAGTGTTTTTGGCTATATTTATAGCTGGGGTTTCTTTTTTGTCACGAGGGGGCGGTCAGGATAATATGAGCACAGTACCTGAAACTGGCGGTGCGGCATCAATTCCTGAAGCTTATCAATTATTTAAATGTGATAGTCAGCTGTGCTATATTTTAAATCGTGTTACATGGATACCTTATGCTACAGCGATAGATTGGTTGCGATATCAAAATATTGTACTTCGTGGTGATTATGTACTAGGTAAATCAATTGGTGTTTTTTCAACTTTTCTTGATGTGCCAAAAGTGAATTTAGAACGTGATGTTTTTGAGTTTCAATGGGGACAAAACGAAACAGGTACGGGGTCTTCAAACACAGTTTACTTTATTGATGCATTTGTTAATTTTTCATGGTTTGGTGTTTTGTTGTATGCGGCCGTTCTTGCTCTCATAGTTAAAATACTTGTTTTGTCAGATAATGTTCCAATCAAATGTGCGTCTTTTGTTTCCTTATTTTATCTCGGAGTTAATTCTCTGCCCCCAATGATATTCAGTGGCGGGTTGGTTGTTCTAATACCAATAGCATTGTTTTCTAGGCAAAGAATAAAAATTTAATTATGAATATTTTAATTACTGGTGGCTTGGGCTTTATTGGTACTAATTTGACAAAATTACTGCTTTCGAATGGTGATTATAAGATCCGCGTATTCGATAATTTGAGTCCTCAAATTCATGGCGTAATTCCCAGGATTGGCAAGAATTTTGTCAATTTGGACAACGTTGAAATTTTACGTGGTGATATTTGCAACCCATCGGCCTTAGCTGCCGCGATTAACGGCATGGATGCAATTGTTCACCTGGCTGCTGAAACTGGCACGGCACAGTCTATGTATCAGATTGCACACTACAATGCGGTGAATAGTCAAGCAACGGCTCAACTGCTGGATTTTCTTGCTAATAATCCACATAATATAAAAAAGGTCGTCTTGGCTTCCTCGCGCTCTATTTATGGTGAGGGAGCATACGCGTGTAAGACGCATGGCCTAGTCTACCCTGGCGCCCGTAGTGCCGCAGCACTCAAAAATCATCAATGGGATCCGTTATGTCCCCATTGCAATGGTGCTATTTCAGCGGTTGCTACGAGCGAGTCCGCTAGGCAGAGTCCTGCATCGATCTACGCAGCGACAAAATATGCTCAGGAGGATCTTATCCGCATAGCTGGTGACTCTCTCGGCATCGGAACAGTGGTTTTGCGTTTCCAAAATGTGTATGGAGCTGGGCAGTCGCTTAATAACCCTTATACCGGCATATTATCGATTTTCTCTACCCGCATTCGTCGTGGCATGTCTCTGCCGATATTTGAGGATGGCTGTGAAAGCCGCGATTTTGTGCATATCACCGATATCGCGCGAGCAATTCAGTTGGCATTGGAAAGTGATGCGGCTAATGGCGGGACGTTCAACGTTGGTGCGGGAGAGCCAACATCTGTGCTTGAAATTGCCAATATGCTGGTCGATGCCTTTGGTGGGAAAATTCGTCCTGAAGTCACCGGGCAGTATCGGCTTGGCGATATCCGCCACTGTTATGCCGATATGAGTCTGATACGGGAGAAGCTTGGCTTTGAGCCAAAAATATCGTTAAAAAAAGGGATTGAGGAATTTACTAACTGGGTGCTGTCACAACCGTTACCTGAAGATGGCTTGGATAAGGCAAACCAGGAACTAAAAAAACGTAAGATGATGTCATGATATTGCGGGAGACCTTATATGCCGATTTGGCCAGACAATATTTTTTTTCTGGCAAGGGTGGGAAAAAAACGACTACGCTAGGATTAATGTTGGCAATATTCTCGCCTCGATTTACACCTATTGTGATTTTTCGATTATCTCATTGGTGCTTTCAAAAAAAAATATCATTACTAGCCAAAATATTGTCGATGATCAATTTTGTAATATTTGGTCTTGAGATTGCTGTACGCTGTGAAATCGGTCCTGGACTTTATTTCCCACATACACAGGGAACAGTTATCGGTGCAAATAAGATTGGTGAGAACGCGACGATTTATCATAATGTCACTTTTGGAGCTCGTGAAATTGACCTTGACTATTCCAGTTCGTCCAGACCTGATATCGGCGATAACGTGATTGTTGGAGCTGGAGCAAAAATTCTTGGTCCGATAGTAATTGGTAATAATGTACGTGTTGGCGCAAACGCTGTTGTTGTTGACAGCGTTCCTTCCGGAGCAACTGTTGTCGGAATTCCGGCGCGTATAGTCAAACAGGTTTAAATAATATGCTTAAAACAGGTGAACGTATATTATTTATCGCCCCACGTTTTTTCGGGTACGAAAAAGAAATTAAGCGAGAGTTGGAGGCATTTGGTAATCAAGTTGATTGGTATGATGACAGGCCTTCGTCAACTTCGTTGATGAAGGCAATGATCCGCTTTCGTCCTCAATTAGTAGCAAAAATAGTCAATAAATATTTCGACGATATCATTAGGAAAGCTGCTGACGTTGACTATGATGTAGTACTTGTGATAAAGGGAGAGGCATTTCCTGCTGAGAAAATTCAAATTTTGAGAGAAATTTTGCCGGAGGCAAGATTTTTATACTATTCGTGGGATTCATTACAAAACTTTAAGAATAGCTATGAGAAGCTAAAGTACTTTGACAAAGTTTATAGTTTCGACCGTTTTGATGCCATTAAGAATAAAAAAATACAGCATCTGTCACTTTTTTATACCCGTGCCTATGAAGTTTTGGGCCTGTCAAAAAAAACAAAAGGACAGTCCGTTATTGATTTATTATTTCTAGGGTCAATACATTCAGATCGCTATCTCGTCGTAAAAAAAGTTTGGGCAGCTGTCAAATACCTTAAACCAAATGTCCGTCTTTACGCTCATTTTTTCTATCAAAGCAAATGGGTGTTTGCTATTAGGAAAATCGTCGACAGTCAATTCAGATTGATCCCTTGGTCTGATGTAAAGTGGAAGTCATTAAAGTCCGAAAATACACTGGCATTGATAGAGCGAAGCCAGATATTGGTTGACGTGCACCATCCGGGTCAAACCGGGTTAACTATGCGTACTATAGAATGCCTTGGGGCCAAGCGTAAGTTGATTACAACAAATTCCGATGTCAAGAGTTATGATTTTTATGATTCTAATAATATCCTTGTAATTGATCGGCTTGCACCACTCGTCCCAGATAGTTTCATCAATACGGATTTTCGTCCTGTTGATGAAGATATCTATGCGAAATATAGTTTGCGTAAATGGTTGATCGAGATATTTTCCTGAACAATTGGAGGGGTATGAAAAGATTTTTTGATTTATTTTTTTCATTGATTGCATCGATTCTGTTATTGATTCCAATTGTCATGGTGTCGCTACTAGTCAGAGTGACATCGGCTGGACTGGTTATTTATTGGTCTGATCGTGTCGGTCGTGGTAATCGAATATTCAAAATGCCAAAATTCAGGACCATGCGCGTCGATACTCCGGCTGTTGCAACCCATTTGCTTACTGACCCAAAGAAATTCCTTACCCCTGTTGGATCTTTTTTGCGTAAATCTAGCCTCGATGAGTTGCCTCAGTTATGGAGTATTATCAAGGGCGACATGAGTTTTGTTGGCCCACGCCCTGCATTGTTCAACCAAAATGATCTGATCGAATTAAGGACTGCGCACGGCGTTGATCAACTGTTGCCTGGATTGACAGGATGGGCGCAGATCAATGGACGGGATGAGTTGCCTGTTCCTGAAAAGGTCAAGCTGGATGTCGAGTATCTTGAGCGTCGTTCTTTTTTAATGGATATAAAAATCATGTTTCTGACTTTTTTAAAAGTCATTCGAAGAGATGGAATTACGCACTGACAGTCGATCTGGTATTAAAGCAGTTTACGCTGATGTATCAATTTTCCCAAGATAGTGAAATGCCGAGTTGCCCATATGATTTCATTTTTAAATTTATCGCGCCTGAAGAAGCAAATAATTGCGGCGACAGTTGACCTGATTTTGCTGCCGCTAACATTTTGTCTTGCAATATGGTTGCGGCATGATGGGCTGAGTGGCTGGTTGATGCATCAGTACGGTCTATTGATCGTCGCTGTGCCGCTTATATCGATACCGATTTTTGTAAGACTTGGTTTGTATCGTGCGGTGATCCGCTTTATAGACCACAAAATTGTGTATGTGGCGGTGCTGGGCGTTACATTGTCTGTGGTTGCATTAGGGGCAATTGGCACTTTTACACAAACCGCCGGTTATTCGCGTGCGGTTTTCGGTATTTATTGGGTCAGTGCGATCTTGTATGTGGCTGCCAGCAGGTTTCTGGCGCGTGGCTATCTGTTGCGCGTCAGTGGTATTGTTGGCGCGGTCCCGGTGGCGATTTATGGTGCCGGCCAGGCTGGCACGCAATTGGCAAGTGCTTTGCGCGCCGGTAATGAATATCTCCCTGTTGCGTTCATCGATGACAAAAAAGAGTTGCAACGGGCGACTATTGCGGGGATCAAGGTTTTTTCACCCGACCAGATAGCCGAGTTAATCGCGCGCTACAACTGCAAGGAAATTTTGCTCGCAATGCCGTCTGTGAGCAAGCTACAGCATAAGCATATTCTCGATAAGCTTGAACCTTTCAAGGTGAAGATAAAAGTCACGCCGCCGATTAAAAGCTTGATCAATGGCGAGTTGCGCGTGCAGGACATCCGTGAGGTGGAAATTGAAGACCTGCTGGGGCGCGATGCGGTGGACCCAAATCCAGAGTTGATTTCCGCATGTATTGCAAAGAAATCAGTTATGGTAACTGGTGCTGGCGGTTCCATCGGTTCCGAACTATGCCGGCAGATCGTTCGCCAGCGACCATCTCGTCTGATTTTGCTCGAAATGTCAGAGTTCGGTTTGTATGCGATTGAGCAGGAGTTGGGTGAGCTGCGGAGAAGTCTGGATCTGGATATCGAACTGTTGCCCTTTCTAGGCTCGGTATTGGAGATGGAAAAATGCGAACGCATCATGCGTACGTTTGCTGTGGAAACGGTCTATCACGCAGCTGCCTACAAACACGTGCCGTTGGTTGAGCATAATCCGATTGAGGGAATTCGGAATAACGTCTTCGGAACCGTGAGTGTGGCCAAGGCTGCTATGGCAGCAGGTGTCAAGTCATTCGTGTTGATATCGACAGACAAGGCGGTGCGTCCGACAAATGTGATGGGCTCGACCAAGCGTTTTGCCGAACTAATATTGCAGGCATTCTCGCGTGTGCAGGCCAAGAGCGGCGCAAAAACCAGGTTCTGTATGGTGAGATTTGGCAATGTACTCGGGTCGTCCGGTTCGGTCGTGCCGCTGTTTCGCAAGCAGATCATGGCGGGTGGTCCGATTACGTTGACGCATCCTGAAATTACCCGTTACTTCATGACCATTCCTGAGGCTGCACAGTTGGTGCTGCAGGCCGGGGCGATGGGGCAGGGTGGGGATGTATTCGTGCTGGATATGGGCGAGCCGGTCAAGATTATCGATTTGGCCAAACGCATGGTCCATCTGAGCGGGTTGGAGGTGTTGTCCGATAAGAATCCCGATGGCACGATAGAAATCAATCATGTCGGTTTGCGGCCTGGTGAAAAATTATATGAGGAATTGCTGATAGGAGAGAATGTTGAGGGAACTCAACATCCGCTGATCATGCGTGCGCAAGAGATCGAGATTCCGTGGAATATTCTTGAGGATTTGTTGGGCAAGCTGGATGATGCTTGCAACAGATTCGCTTATGAGGAAGTGCGTGCGCTGTTATTGCGGGCCGTCGCGGAATATGCGCCACAGTGTGGGATCGAGGATTTTATCTGGCGAGCGAAGCAGCGCACGTCGGATGTAGGTGAGGTGTTGCTGCACTGATTACCAAAGCAGTATTTGATTAAATTTCTTTTTCGTTGGGGGTTGGTATGGATTTATCAGGATTATCGGTTGCTGAATTGCGCTTGCTACAAGATGAGATCAAGCAAACTTTGAAAGATCGAGAGCTGCAAGAGCGAAACAAAGCGCGCGAACAGATTTTGGCAATTGCCCATACTGCCGGTATCTCTCTGCAGGATCTGTTGGGCGCCGGTTCGCGTAGCAAGAGTTTGGCGCCACAGGCCAAGGTTGCAGTGCGTTATCGTCATCCATCCGATGCCAATTTGCAATGGACCGGTCGCGGCCGGCAACCGAAGTGGGTGCAGGACTGGGTCGCTTCTGGTCAGACACTCGATACCATACGAGGGTGTAATTAGTTTTGTGTAAACGGTCATTTGGCAGCACACTGCCACCATAGAGGAAAAAATGACCTACGTAAAACGCACCAAACGGGCCAAGCCCGATCCTGAGTT
>NZ_JBIIVN010000121.1:0-7826 GCF_044339385.1 Collimonas sp.
TGTTGCCCGCTGAAACTGTTTCGTTTTAATTCGTTCATATCCTGCCTTCGTTGTTCAGTGCAGGATACTCCTTAAACTATTGTCCGGATTTCCGGGTCCACTATAACGCAGAATCTGATCTTGCGCGATTTTTGTGAAGCAGACAGAGAGCCCTATCTTGCTGTGCGAGGCGACGATAAATCCAAGCGCTTTTTGCCGCTGCGAGGATGCCTCTCCGGTACGCTCTGACGAATTGCTGGATACCTTGATCGGCCAAAGTATTTACCTGCCTCGAACCAGGTTTCAGTGTGCGATCACCACCAAACGCGGCGAGCTGATCGGCGCATGCGGGATCCCGCCAGAAGCCAGACAGCAGGCATCGATTGGCTGTGAATTAGGTCGGAAATGGCTAGGTAGCGGCTATGCACTTGAAGCTGCAAACACTGTGATGCACTTTGGTTTCTAGGCACACAACGTGCATCGCATTTATGTCGAAACCGTGTCGGAGAACAAAGCCGCCATCAGACTTTGCAATTTGCTCGGCATGCGAATCGAAGCGCAATTTGTGGAGAGCCGGTATTTCCAGGGCCGCCGGTGGGGCACACCAGTATTGGCATTGTTAAAGGATGAGTGGCGAGCGCGTCATGCTTGAGGTACAGCTTGCCTCGCCAAAAGCAGTCTCGCGTGCGGCAAGATGAGATCAGCGTATCCCGCAGTTAAACGATTCCATTGCATGTTGTTGATATGTAGAGAATGAAAAAGCTCGAACGCTGTGCAAGCGTGCGAGCCTTGAGAAATCTGTCGACATTACAACTTCACGATCAGGTTAGGGCAGAGCTTTTGTAGTTTCTGTTGATGGTTGATGGTTAACTAGGTTGCTTCTTGAATGTTGGATGCCTGTTTGCCTTTAGGGCGTTCCGTGACGTCGAATTTGACTTTTTGGCCTTCTCGCAGGAGTTTTTCGCCGCCCATCTGGATTGCGGAAAAGTGGGCAAACAATTCTTCCCCGCCATTGTCGGGCGCGATGAAGCCAATGCCCTTTGAGTCGTTAAACCATTTGACAGTACCTGTATCCATAATAGTCTTTCCAAAATTGATACATCACACTAGTCGTAAAAGTGAGAAATTTATTCATGCAGTGCGTCAAGTTGAACTGCCTTGTCAACCTGCTCACTTTGGTGTTGTGAGTTGTCTCGATAGCTGGTTTCCGGATCGCCGGAAGTCCAGCGTCAAAGCGGTTGGCGGCCATTCAACCGTTTACCAGTTTAGTTAATTTGATCGATTTCGCCAGATTAAAATAGCTGACTGCCATGAAAATTTGGCAGATCAAATTGCATCGGTGATGTTGATACCTGGCCAGTTGATAAAACGGCAGGTTTGCGCGGAATGCGCCTGCTGCCGCTGCCGCACATTAGTCCGGTAAGTCGCATGGACAAAGGCTGTTCAGGCTTTGAATTTATTCTTGAGCGCATCCAGTTTGCTGCTTGATACCGTACCTGGGCCATCGCTGGCGGCGGAATCATCGGGAAATTCGTCAGCGAACTCTTCTACCAGGTTCTTCCAGCCCTTGCTGCTGGCAAACGCATTGAACTCTTCCGGCGCTTCCAGCACGATCAGTTTGTCATCTTGCAAGCCAAGATCGCCGTGGCCGAAATCAGGGCCGACATAGCCGATCTGGCGCAGTCTCGCCAAGATGTGCCCGATAAGCACCTTGTCGGCATAGAGCCGTTCTTTGCCGATCGCGGCGTTGAAATCGACATAGACGTCAATGATTCCATAGCCTTCGTCAAAGATGCGGATCGATTTTATTTCATGGTTGCGGCCGCTGGCGTCGGTAACGCGGAAAGGCCCGCTGAGCTGGATGTCGGTGTCATTGTTCATAGCGTGAGGATACACCAAATGGCACTTCATCTGGCGCCATACGTCGTCAATTCAGTCGCAGTAATTCAGGTGTCGCTCCATTGCCGCATCAGGTTGTGATAGCAGCCGATCAATGTGCGGCGCGCCTGTTCATCGGCGTTGGTCTGGTTCAGTTTCTGGATGGCGTTATCCATGTCAAACAGCATGCTGCGCTGGGCGTCGTCACGTACCAGGCTTTGCACCCAGAAAAAACAGGCAGTACGCACGCCGCGCGTGACTGGCGTGACTTGATGCAGGCTGGTAGCCGGATACAGCACCATGTCGCCGGCTTGCAGCTTGACGGCGTGCATGCCATAGGTGTCGTCGATCTGCAGTTCGTCGCCGTCGTAGGAGTCTGCATCAGACAGGAACAGAGTAGCCGAAATGTCGGTGCGCAGCTTGCGGCCGCTGTGCGGATCAATCCGCACAGCGGCCGTCGACATGGGCGCCAAAGGCCATGCCCTCGCCGTAGCGGTTGAGCCATCGGCGGATAAACGGTATTCGGTAGTGCGGCGCCGATAAAGCGCGGGTGGCGCTCCAATGCTTGCAGAATGATGTGCTGGCATTGCAGCGCCACTGCTGACCGTTCATCGATCTGTTGGTTGAATTTGACTGCCGCCCCCTGGTACCCGGCCGTGACGCGGCCGTCGACCCACGCCGGGCCGGCCTGGTCGAGCAACTGTCGCACAGCGTCCAACTGCTGGACATCAAGTACCTTGGGAATGGCAATCAGCATAAACGTTTCTTTCGTCTTTTCGCAGGTTCGATTACATACGATAGTTGACCGACAACAGCGCGCTACGTCCGGTGCCAGGCACTGCGCGGCCGCCATCGGATGGAATCAACGCATCGTAATACATTTTGTTGGCCAGATTGAACAGATTCAGGCGGATGTTATACTTCGGTTGCGTATAGGCCGCCGTTGCATCCCAGCGTGTATAGCCGCCGACCTGCACCACGTTGGCGTTGCTGGCGTAACGCTGCGACATGTAAGTCGCACCGCCGCCGATTTCCCAGTGCGGCGCCAGCTTGTAGGTGGCCCATGAGGTAAGCGTGTTCTTCGGTGTGTTGGCCGGGACCTTGCCGAGCGTGCCGTCGAGTGCCGAGGCCTGAATGATCTTGGCGTCCAAATAGGTATACCCAAGCGCAATCTGCCAATCCTTGGTGATGCGCCCAGTGGCGCCGGCGCGGGCGCCGTTGACGCGTACCGTGCCATCCAGTTTATACACGCCGGTGGCAATCAGGCTACGCGCGTTAGCCTTCTTGATCTGGAAGATCGTCGCGTTGAGCGACAGGCTGTCATTCGCCACATCCCATTTTCCGCCGAGTTCGTAGGAGCGGTTCTTTTCCGGGGCGAGGTTCTGCTGGCCGGTGGTGCCGGTCAACTGTTCCAGCGACGGGTTGAATGACGTGCCGTACGACAGATAGTAGGACTGCGCCGCGCTCGGTTCCCAGATGCCTCCCAGGCGCACGCTGGTGAAGTTGATGGTTTGCTGGGCATAGGGCAGGGTAGTGTTTTTGGCAGCGGCTGGCGCATTGGCCGAGTTCAGCGAGTTAGTGATGCTGGCGATGTAACGGTCATAACGCAGGCCGCCGACCAGTTTGAATTCTGGTGCCAGTGTCACGGTATCGTTGACATAGGCGGCAAGCGTATTGGCGGAGCCGCCGGCACGGTTGCCGGCAACACTTGCAACCTGACTGCCAGCCGCACTGTAGCCGGGATTGACCAACGGTATGCAATCGTTATAGCCGGTTACTGTCGATGGCGCATTCAGCGCCACGCCATTGCAACTGCCATTGCGATAATAGTTTTGGTTGTCGTAGCCGTCGTGGCCGAGTTCAACGCCGATCAGCAGATCGTGTTTGATGCTCCCGGTGTTGAGTTTGGCCGATAGTTCGGTCTGATTGAAAATCGAATAATCGCGAATGTCGCGGTCATGGCTCTGGCCGCGCACATACAGGCTGCTCAGCGGCAGCGGCGTGAAGCCACTGGCCGATACCGTGCCGATGGTGTTAGGCGCGGTTTCCACCGCGCTGGTGCGCACGTAGTTGAACTGGGTCTGGTTGCGCAGCACGACATCGGGTGAGATTTTGTGATTGATGGTGGCGCTCAGTGCGGCCACGTCCTGGTTGGCCCGGTCGCTGTTGAGGCCGTAGGCGGTATTGCGGTCGACCTTGACCGGATGGCCGTTGAGTGGCGGTACGCCGTAATCGGGCATGTCATGGTTATGCTGAATCAGGGCCGACAAGGTGATTTCGGTCGGGGTGCCGATACCCGTCACGTAGGAGCTGGCCAGGCCGAAGTCTTGCACATCGGTCTGGTCGCGGGTGGTAGCCTTGCCGTTCTGTGCCATCGCCGATAAACGCAATGCCGATGTCTCCGATAGCGGATGATTGTAGTCGGCGGTACTGCGCACCATGCCGTTGGTAGTAGCCGATGCCGAGATCTCGGTCGATTCCTTCAGGTTGGCTCTCTTGCTGACCTGGTTGATCACGCCGCCGGTCGAGCCGCGGCCGAACAGCATCGACGACGGTCCCATCAATACTTCGACCTGCTCCAGCGCAAAGGTGTCGCAATAGTACTGGCTGTGATCACGAAAACCGTCGAGGTAAATATCGGTGCGCGCAGAAAATCCGTTGAGGTTGATGTTGTTGCCGATCTGGCCGCCCTCGGCACCGCCAAGTGTGATGCCGGCCACGTTGCGCAACGCATCAGCCAGCGAGCTCGCGCCTTGCGACTGCATCAGTGCCTTGTTGACCACCACCACCGATTGCGGCACGTCGTGCAGGTCGGCCGATAATTTGTTGAGGGCACTGCTATTGGCGTTGAAATCGCCGCGGGTGCCTTGCACGGTGACTTCCTTTAGCACCGGCGCAGCGGGGGGGCGGCCTTTTGCGGCGGAACTTCTTGGGCGTATAAGTGCAAAGGGCAGGCAAACGCAGCTACCAAGGCCGCGGTAATTGGATTAGGACGGTTCATTTTCATGTGCAAAAAGGTTGAGCTTCGACAGGTTAGGTTTCGATAAGCAGCTGGAATCTGGCTGGCTAACACGGAAGTCGACCGTTTTGCTGGCTGAAAATATTTTATTTGCAAATGAGATTGATTGTGTAATTAATTCTCATTTGACTAATTGGCGGAAGGCATTATAGATGAGAACCCGGCAAAACGAACAGTCCGGATTGGTAAAAAAATAAATTACAACAGTCTGGAGTGTTGTTGCAGCCAGCAAGCAGGTCGCCGTCAGGCAGCCCGAGTCGTCATGCGAGGGGTTTCGATTGGTTTTTAGTAGCCGTTCGACAATGATGGGTTTAACAATGTCTGGCTATCCCGAACTCACTCGGGCGGCAGCAAGAAATTGCACTCCTGCTTTGACATATGAGCGGCAATCGTTGCGGTTTCATCCTTGAGGCGGATGCCTGACAATTGTCGTTCGTGAGCCTGCCGCAGCAGGTAGTGCAGTTTGAACGCAGCTTCCTCATAGGATAATCCCGCCGGCTGCACGTTGGAAATGCAATTACGGCTTTCGTCGGTCAAGCCGACGCGTGGTGCCCAGGTCAGATAAAGGCCCATGCTGTCTGGTGAGCTCAGACCAGGCCTTTCCCCGATTAGTACCACCACGACCTTGGCCCCCAGCAGTTCGCCAATTTCATCGCCGATAGCAACCCGTGCCTGGCGCGCGATAATGATCGGCGCCAGGCGCCAGTTTTGCGTTTGTAAGCGGGGCTTCAGTGCATCGATAAAAGGCAGAGCGTTTTGTTCTATCGCGAGTGCAGACAAACCATCGGCAATCACCAAGGCTAGATCATGGCGGCGCATCTGGCATGCACTGGCGTCAATGTCGGAGAGCGCTTGCAGCGTCTCGCGTGAGCCGGCATCAAGCCGCCGCCCAAGATCCGGGCGTTGCAGATAAATCTGGCGGTTTTCCGCCGCGCTGCTCAGGCTGACGCAGTTTATGTCACCGTTAGCGGCCAGTGCCTGCGCCAGTGCCCGCGTATCTAAGGCCTGGTGGACGGCGTCGCGTGCCTGCGCATGCGCCAGTTGGAACGCCAGTTGCGCACCGGTAGGCAGGCTGACCCCGCTGCGACCCAAGGCGATCCGTGCGGTAGTCAGTTGGCGCAGAGATTGCCAGGGGTTAACGATCACGGTGGGGTTGGGATCGCGCATGGTCAATATCTCAGGATAAACGCAACAACACTGGCCCGAAAGCGGGCGGCAAGCCGGCGGATTTTATCCGGCCGCCGTTGTCGAAAATTTCCATGCTGTTGAGCCAGGCTTGAAATTCCGGCGCTGGCTGCAAACCAAGTAGCCGTCGCACATAGAGTGCGTCGTGGAAAGAAGTGGTTTGATAGTTGAGCATGATGTCGTCCGAGCCCGGGATGCCCATCACGAAGTTGCAGCCGGCATTAGCGAGTAAAGTCAGCAAGACATCCATGTCGTTCTGGTCCGCTTCTGCATGGTTTGTGTAGCAGACGTCGCAACCCATCGGCAAGCCTAGCAGCTTGGCGCAAAAGTGATCTTCGAGTCCGGCCCGGATGATTTGCTTGCCATCGTACAGGTACTCCGGCCCGATGAAGCCGACCACCGAATTGACTAGCAGCGGTTTGAATTTACGCGCCACTGCGTATGCGCGCGCTTCGCAGGTTTGCTGGTCGATACCGTGATGGGCATTGGCCGACAGCGCACTGCCTTGGCCGGTCTCGAAATACATAACGTTATCGCCGATGGTTCCACGTTGTAGCGATAACGCAGCCTGGCGTGCTTCGTCCAGCAAGGCCAGGTTGATGCCGAAACTCTGATTGGCAGCTTCGGTTCCGGCAATCGACTGGAATACCAGGTCAACCGGCGCGCCGCGATTGATCGCCTCGATGGTGTTGGTGACATGGGTCAAGACGCAGGATTGGGTGGGAATTCGGTAGTGCTCGATGATATCGTTGAGCATGCTGACGATGCGGATGACTTGCGGCACGTTATCGCCGGCCGGATTGATGCCGATTACCGCATCGCCGCTGCCATACAGAAGACCGTCGAGGATGCTGGCACCGATGCCGCTGATGTTGTTGGTAGGGTGATTGGGTTGCAGGCGCGTAGAGAGGCGCTGCGGCAAGCCGATGGTGTTGCGGAAACGGCTAACGACACAGCATTTCCTGGCGACCAGAATGAGGTCTTGCACGCGCATGATTTTCGACACTGCGGCCGCCATTTCCGGCGTAATGCCATCGGCAACGGCGGCCAGCACCACTGCGTCGACGGCATCGCTCAGCAGCCAGTTGCGGAAATCGCCAACCGTCAGATGGCTGATTGCGGCAAAGGCGACGGCATCGTGGTCGTCGATGATCAGCCGGCTGATCTCGTCCTGTTCGTACGGTAGCAGCAAATCGTTGAGGAACAGCCGAAGCGGTTGTTGCGCCAGCGTCATTTGCGCCGCCACCCGTTCTTCGGCGCTGGTCGCAGCCAGGCCCGCCAGATAGTCACCGGAGCGGGGTGGGGTGGCTTTGGCCATCAAATCCTTGAGATCGCGGAAGGCATAAGTTCGGCCGCCGACGACGTGACAGAAGCGCTGTTGTCGTTGGGGCTTGCCCGGGTTAGTGTTTGCGCTCATCGATCTCGCTCTCCGTGTATTCGATTGCCGTGCGTCTTTACCGCATCATAGTCGCTCTGCGCAGCGCTGTAACTGATTGATATTTGTATACATCAGGTTCTGACCGGTTTCCCGTTTTAGCTGGGGCGATAGTTGCAGGCGGAATTTAACTCGGCGTCCTGGTAAATGTTATGTCAGTGTTCTGGCATATCGCAAACCGGTTTTTAGAAAACGTACTTGTCGAATGAGCTTCCCCCGAAATTTAGTCTTCCATAGGTAACGTAAAATCAACGATCCTTTGGAAAGACCAGCAATGAAGAAGATACCAAAACAGATGTACACGGCGGAGTTCAAGGAGCTAGCCGTGCA
>NZ_JBIIVN010000122.1:0-7780 GCF_044339385.1 Collimonas sp.
TACAAACGTCTGGTTCCAGGTTTTGAGGCGCCGGTCAAGCTGGCTTACTCGGCACGCAACCGTTCGGCTTCGATCCGTATCCCGCACGTGGCAAATCCAAAGGGCCGCCGCATCGAAACCCGTTTCCCGGATCCGCTGGCGAACCCATACCTGTGCTTTGCAGCATTGCTGATGGCAGGTCTGGACGGCGTGCAGAACAAGATCCATCCAGGCGAAGCAGCGTCGAAGGATCTGTACCATCTGCCACCAGAAGAAGATAAGCTGATCCCAACTGTTTGTTCTTCATTGGATGAAGCACTGGAGGCGCTGGACAAGGATCGCGAGTTCCTGACCCGTGGCGGCGTATTCAGCGACAGCATGATCGATGCCTACATCGATCTGAAGATGCAGGAAGTTCAACGTTTCCGCATGACGACCCATCCGATCGAATTCGACATGTACTATTCGGTGTAAGTCGTTTCGCAAGTTGCGACTGTCGCTCTGCGTGATGCAATAGCGGCGGTTCAGCAAGATAAAGGACAGGAAAGGTTTTCCTGTCCTTTTTGTTTTTATGGACTGGTTTTCGGCAATAATATGACGCTGCAAGATGGTTTGTCATTGCCAATTTCTTGACATAAACTAGGGTTCCCACCGAATTGCGAAGAAAGTCTATGAAGCGTCCTATGTTGCGTTTTTTTCAGCGAGTACTTTTGCTGGCCGGGGTTGGCATCTCCGCCGGCGCCGTTCACGCTCAAAGCGAGGTGTATCTCTGCGTGGATCAGAATGGCGTTAAGGAATACAAGAACACCGGCGATACCAAGGGCTGCAAACGCGTGAGTCTGCCGCCGCTGACGGTCAGTTCCTCCGGTAAACCGAATGTGGGCGGTGCCGCTGCAACGCCTGGCAAGCCAGCAGCCGGTACGCCGCCGGATTTTCCTAAAGTGGATAACGGTACGCAAAAGGCACGCGACAATGATCGCCGCCAGATATTGCAGGATGAATTGAAAAACGAACAGCAGCGTCTGGCCAATCTCAAGAAAGATTACAATGACGGCGCGCCGGAGCGGCAGGGTAATGAACGCAACTATGTCAAGTACCAGGAGCGCGTCGCATCGATGAAAGAGGATATCTCGCGCAGCGAGAAGAATATCGAGGCACTGAACCGCGAATTGGCAAATCTCAAATAATCGCTTTGCTTGGTATTAACCTTGCTTAATGGATAAGGCCGCGTTTGCGGCCTTTATTTTTTCGACGCACCATAATGTGGCGATCTTGCATATTCTCTGCCGACATCTTTGGTAAAGCTTGTTATGCTCGGAAAATGTACCATTCAGATGCGGCGCATCCGGTCGCTGTGCATGTACCGCATTCGGTTTTCCGACATGTCTGCTGCGGGCTGAAAGCCGCGCCGGATGTTGGGATCTTGATTGCGCATTGCGCTACTTGCATTTCGTCACGTGCATTTCCTCACGTGCATTTCTTCATGTTTATTACAGGGATTTCGGATGTCAACAAAAAACGCTGAACGTGCGGCGCTTGCCAGCCTCGCCATGCTGGCAAGCGCCGTACTGCTGCTCGATCCGCATGGATGCCTGGTATTTGCCAATGCCGCAGCGGAAAATCTGCTGGAAAGTTCCTGTCGCTTGCTGGTTCAGTAAACCCTTTCCGATCTGTTCCTCAATCCTGAGCAGTTGCTCGTGATTTTTCAGCAGGCGCTGGAACACCAGTTTGACGATTCGCGCCAGGACATGATTCTGGAGCGTGTGGGCCGTGAGCCGCTGTGGGTCGACACTATTGTCACCGCTCTCGACAATCCTCAGGTGCCGGTACTTATTGAGTTGCGCGAGAACGTGCAGCAGCTCAAGCTGGAGCGCGAGGGGCGCTTGATCGATCAAAGTCAGGTCAACAAAGAGCTCATTCGCAATCTCGCGCATGAAATCAAGAATCCGCTGGGCGGTATTCGCGGCGCCGCGCAATTGCTGGAGCTGGAGCTGCCAGAGCGCCATCTGAAAGAGTTGCGCGAGTACACCCAAGTCATCATCAAGGAGGCAGATCGGCTGCAGACTCTGGTGGACCGTTTGCTGGCGCCGCACCGGCTGGCGCAGATCGTCGGCGACGTCAATATCCACGAGGTATGCGAGCGGGTGCGGCGCCTGATTTTCGCTGAATTCCCTAGCGGACTGACCATCAGGCGCGATTACGACTTGTCGATTCCGCAGTTTCGCGGCGACAAGGAACAATTAATCCAGGCCATCCTGAACATTGGCCACAATGCAGCTCAAGCACTGCATGAACGCATCAAAGCGGGTGATGCCGAGCTGACTTTCCAGAGCCGGGTGGTGCGTCAGGTAACGCTGGCCAAGGTCCGTTACCGGCTGGCACTAGACTTGCGTATCATCGACAATGGACCCGGCATTCCGGTCGACATCCAGGAGCGCATTTTTTATCCATTGGTATCGGGCCGCGATGGCGGCAGCGGCTTGGGATTGACGCTGGCGCAAACTTTTGTGCAGCAGCACATGGGCGTCATCGAATGCGAAAGTCGGCCGGGATGTACCGATTTCAGAATTCCGATACCGCTGCCGTGAACTTGCGGTCGGCTTACCCGCCGGCCGTCGCGGCAATGACAAACCAGTCAAGCAAGTTCGTGAGCGGATTCTTGATGCAGTATAAAGAGAAAAGATATGAAACCAATCTGGATTGTTGACGACGACGAATCGATTCGATGGGTGCTTGAAAAAGCGCTGGCCCGCGAAAACCTGAGCACCAAGAGTTTTTCCAATGCACGCGACGCGATTGAAGCGGTGCAAACCAGTACCCCGCAAGTGCCGGTCTCCGACATTCGCATGCCGGGCTCGTCTGGTCTGGAGTTGTTGCAAATTGTGAAGGCGAAGTTTCCTGGCGTTCCGGTTATCATCATCACCGCCTTTTCCGATCTCGATTCTGCCGTTGCCGCATTTCAGGGCGGGGCGTTCGAATACCTGGCCAAGCCGTTCGATGTTGACAAGGCGGTTGAACTGATCCGCCGCGCGCTGGAAGAAAGTCTGCGTGAAGCGAATGTCGAACAAGCCGCTGCCGAAACTCCTGAAATCCTCGGTCAGGCGCCGGCGATGCAGGATGTGTTTCGCGCTATCGGTCGCTTGTCGCAATCCAATGTGACGGTACTCATCACCGGCGAATCGGGCACCGGCAAGGAATTGGTAGCGCGCGCATTACACAAGCATAGTCCGCGCGCGGCACAACCGTTCATCGCGCTGAACACCGCGGCAATACCAAAGGATCTGCTGGAATCGGAATTGTTCGGTCATGAGCGCGGCGCGTTCACCGGCGCCCAGGCTTCACGCCGTGGACATTTCGAACAGGCCGAAGGCGGCACTTTGTTTCTCGATGAAATCGGCGACATGCCGTTTGACTTGCAGACTCGGCTGTTAAGAGTGCTTTCCGACGGTCATTTCTATCGGGTCGGCGGCCACCAGTCGCTGAAAGCTAACGTGCGGGTCATTGCCGCAACTCACCAGAACCTCGAAACCCGCGTGCGGGAAGGACTGTTTCGGGAAGACTTGTATCATCGTTTGAATGTCATCCGGCTGCGCTTGCCCAGCCTGCGCGAACGGCGCGAAGATATTCCGATTCTGACCCGTTATTTCCTCGGTCAGAGCGCCAAACAACTGGGTGTTGAAAGCAAGCGGGTATCCGATAGCGCGATGCGTTTCATGAGCGGCCTGGAACTGCCGGGTAACGTGCGGCAATTGGAAAACCTGTGCAACTGGATCACTGTGATGGCGCCAGGCCAGACCGTTGAGATCAAGGATTTGCCGCAGGATCTGGTGAGCGGCCGTGAGCAAGGTACGCAATTGGAAAGCCCGGCCAGCAGGCCGGTGGTTTCTGACTCGCTGTACTCGGCAGTGCCAGTGATAGCAACTGCCAACACGGCGCATCAGGAAGTTGTCGCGGCACCGACCTTGCCGGCTCCCCACCAGCAGACCTGGATTGCCCTGCTCGAAACCGAAGCTGCCCACATGCTTAGCAACGGCGACGCCGATGTGATGGATGTGCTGGGGCGTCAGTTTGAATCGGCGCTGATAAAGATTGCATTGCGCCACACACATGGTCGCAAGAACGATGCCGCGGTGCGTTTGGGTATTGGGCGCAACACCATCACTCGCAAGATCCAGGAGCTGGGGATCGACGGCGCCAAGGATGACTAAGCCGGATTGCTCCGTGTAGCTAGTGAAACGCAGATCTGACTCCTTGGTGCAGCCCGCCCGCGCTGATCGCCAGATATTGGGCAACGCGGGCAATTTGTATCATTTGCACCGCTTGCCCGATCATCCATCGCGTTGCGTAATACAGGCTCGGCCTGCGGGCTGCGCTATTATTGCTCTTCATAATTCCTCATAATTCTTCATAATCCGCACTACTGTCTTGGCGCGCTTATTGTCGCGCGATTGACCGATAATGAGGCTACGCGTTTTTCAGCGAATGAGGTCTTTATGTTGTGCTTAAAATTTAACATTTACCCCGATTGGCAGCCGCCAAGAATGCCTGTGTGCGGCAGGGCAATGCCTGCTCTTGGCAGGGCGCGGCCGCACGTAATCTGATGCCACAAAACTGGAGCAACATGACTGTTTTTTTTAATCCCCGTATCGCTTCTGCGTTGATACTTACGGCCTTGCTGGCTGCTTGCGGCTCCACCGTGCCGTTGACCGAGACCAAGCCGGAACCGGTAGCGCCGAATCTGTTGAATCTTGCGCCAACGGCAGCCCCGGGAGCGAGTTTGCTGAGCGGTAATTTTTATTGTGAAATGGGTAATCGTGTTGATCTCGTCAGCGATAGCGGCGGCGACGTCAAATTGATCTGGAAAGGGCGCAGTTATCCGATGCTGGCAGTGACCACGACCACCGGTGCGGTACGCCTGGAAGACAAGGCCAGCGGGTTGGTGTGGATTCAGATCCCGGCCAAGTCGATGCTGCTCAATTCCAAACTTGGACAGCAATTGGCCAACGAATGCAAGCTGCGCTGAGGCGTAATTGAAGATGTGCCGTTGCCTATGCAACGTTGCAACTTCGTTGGCGCCTCGGCAGCCCGCTATATCGCCTACAAATATGCCGGCGCCACCCGGCTGCTAGCCGAGTCGGCGAATCTGCCCGATAACCAAGGCGACCACCCCAGCAATTGCCGACGGGCTTTCATGCAATGTCAAGGCTAATTTGGGGCGGCAAGTGGCGGTCAAACAACTGCGCAGGATTCTGGAGCTGTCGCTGCAACAGAAAAAGCTGGAGGACATGGCAGTCAACGAGTATGTTGACCGGTATGTGAGTTGAAAATGGTACAAGGCACCCGCAGAGGTGCAGGTAACACGTGGGCCGGAAGGCTTGCCAAGCTTACGATTCTTTACAAGAAAACCAGGAGACAGCATGAGTTTTGCCACCTTTTACCAACGCTCGATTGATGATCCCTGCGCATTCTGGAGCGAGCAAGCCAGGCGGATCGACTGGCATCACCCGTTCTCGCAAGTGCTTGACGACAGTCGGCCCCCGTTCGCCCGATGGTTTGTCGGCGGCACCACCAACTTGTGCCACAACGCGCTTGACCGCTGGGTCGCGACACGTGGCGATGAGCCCGCGTTGATTGCCATCTCGACCGAAACCAATACTGAAAAAACCTATTCCTTTCGCGCGCTGCAGGCTGAGGTGATGCGTACCGCCGCCATCATGCAAGCGCTCGGTGTTGGGTGCGGCGACCGGGTTCTGATCTATATGCCGATGATTGCCGAAGCGATGTTCGCGATGTTCGCGATGCTGGCCTGCGCCCGTATCGGCGCGATTCATTCGGTGGTGTTCGGCGGGTTTGCCTCGAACAGCCTGGCAAGCCGGATTGACGATGCAACGCCGACATTGATCGTCTGCGCCGACGCCGGTTCACGTGGCGGCAAGGTCGTGCCTTACAAGGTATTGCTGGATGATGCGATCAAGCTGGCGCGGCACAAGCCGGCGCATGTGCTGATGGTCAATCGCGGCCTGGCGCCGATGCAAATGGTGGCAGGCCGCGACGTCGATTATGCCCAGCAACGGCAACTGCACATCGATGCCAAGGTGCCGGTGTTATGGCTGGAATCGAATGAAGCTTCCTACATCCTGTATACCTCCGGCACCACCGGAAAACCCAAGGGCGTGCAGCGCGATGTCGGTGGCTACTCGGCGGCCTTGGCGACCTCAATGGACGCCATCTTTTGCAGCAAGCCGGGTGGAACTTACTTCTGTACATCCGACATCGGCTGGGTAGTGGGCCATTCGTATATCGTCTATGGGCCGCTGATCGCAGGCATGGCGACGGTATTGTATGAAGGATTGCCGATCCTGCCTGATGCTGGTATCTGGTGGAGCATTGTCGAGAAGTACAAGGTGACGCGTATGTTTTCGGCGCCGACTGCGATTCGGGTGCTGAAGAAACAGCCGCCGGAATTGATGAAAAAATATGATCTTGCATCGTTGCAGGCCTTGTATCTGGCTGGCGAGCCGTTGGACGAAACGACTTCCAGCTGGATATCGGCTGCGCTCGGCGTGCCGATTGTCGACAATTATTGGCAAACCGAATCCGGCTGGCCGATCGTGACGATCGCAAAAAATATTGAAGATAAGCCATGCAAGCTGGGTAGCCCTGGCGTGCCGATGTACGGCTACCAGGTGCGTCTGCTGAACGAAGCGACCGGTACCTTGTGTGCTGCCAATGAGAAGGGCGTGGTGGTGATCGAGGGGCCGCTGCCACCTGGCTGCATGCAAACCATCTATGGCGACGACCAGCGTTGTATCGATACTTATTGGGCAACCCGGTCGCCGCAAACCGGGCGAGCAATGTACTCCACATTCGATTGGGGTATTCGCGATGACGATGGCTATTATTTTATCCTCGGCCGCACCGACGATGTCATCAATGTCGCCGGCCACCGGCTTGGTACGCGTGAAATCGAAGAAAGTATTTCCAGCCATCCGAATGTCTCGGAGGTGGCAGTGGTCGGTGTCGAAGACAAGCTCAAAGGACAGGTTGCCGTAGCCTTTGTGATTCCCAAGGTGGCCGACAATACGGCAGAAGGACGGGCGGCGCTGGAGACGGAAATCATGCGCGTGGTCGATAAGCAAATCGGCAGCGTTGGCCGGCCGGCCCGCGTGTACGTGGTCGGCCTGCTGCCGAAAACCCGCTCCGGCAAACTGCTGCGACGCTCGATCCAGGCGATCTGCGAAGGACGCGATCCAGGCGACCTGACCACCATCGAGGACCCGTCTTCACTGCAGCAGATCAAGGATGCGTTGCGCGGATAGTTGCCGTCTGGCGCGGCGCGCTGGATGCCAGCGACCTGGCATAGTGGTTCAAGCACCGGCGATTGCGCGGTATGATGGCGCACTCGTCCGTGCAACCTTATCGATTACCATGACCCACGCTATCCGCCAGGCAACCATTGCCGACGCTGCCGCGATTTGCTAGATCTACAATCCCTATGTGCTGGACACCACTATCAGCTTCGAAACCGAGCCGCTGACGCCTGAGCAAATGGCCCGGCGGATTACTGATATCAGTGCGTCTCTGCCGTGGCTGGTATGTGTCGACGACGGCCAGATTCTCGGCTATGCGTATGCCACAACATGGCGCGCTCGCGCAGCCTATCGGCACGCGGTGGAAAGTTCGGTGTACCTGTCTGAGCTTCCCTCGATTTTTCGTCTTCCAACAGGTGGCTTTTATGCCGCCTGTTTTTCCTGATGTTGCTCAGTGAGCCAGTCATCTAAATACTGGCAGGGTGAACGAT
>NZ_JBIIVN010000123.1:0-7768 GCF_044339385.1 Collimonas sp.
TCCTTGAACTCCGCCGTGTACATCTGTTTTGGTATCTTCTTCATTGCTGGTCTTTCCAAAGGATCGTTGATTTTACGTTACCTATGGAAGACTAAATTTCGGGGGAAGCTCAGTTTTGTCGCTGTTTGGACTGCTGCTTGCGACAATGATGTTTTTTGCTCCTGCCCACGCACAGCAGGTACTGCGCGTATCGGCAATTCCCGATGAAGCGCCGACAGAGCTGCAACGCAAGTTCAAGCCATTGGGCAGTTATCTGGAAAAGAAGCTTGGCGTCCAGGTTGAATTCACTCCGGTTACCAATTACGCCGCTGCCGTGGAAGGACTGTTGAACAACAAGCTCGATCTGGTGTGGTTCGGCGGCTTTACTTTCGTCCAGGCTAATGTGCGCAGCGGCGGCAAGGTCATTCCGATTGTGCAGCGTGAAGAAGACCAGAAATTCCGCTCGGTATTTATCACCACCGATAAATCGATCAACGCGCTGGCCGATCTGAAGGGCAAGAATTTCGCGTTCGGCGCCGAATCTTCTACTTCCGGCCACTTGATGCCGCGCTCCTACCTGCTAGCGGCGAAGGTCAATCCTGATACCGATCTCAAACGCATCGCATTTTCTGGCGCACATGATGCTACCGTGGCTGCGGTTGCCGGTGGCAAAGTCGATGCTGGCGCGCTGAATATTTCGGTCTGGGAAAAGCTGGTGGCTGAAGGCAAGGTCGATAGCAAAGTGGTGCGTGTGTTCTATACCACGCCAGGTTATTGCGATTACAACTGGAGTGTACGTTCCGATATGAATCCGGCGCTGCGAGCAAAGCTGACCGATGCTTTCCTCAGTCTCAATCGCAGTAATCCAGAAGACGCGGCAATCCTCGATCTGCAGCGCGCTACGCGCTTCATCCCGACCAAGCCCGAAAATTATGCGGCAATCGAAGTCGCGGCGCGCAATGCGGGGCTGTTGAAGTAAGCTGAAGTTAAGCGCATGACTCTCACGCTGACTCATCTTTCGGTACGCCACGCCGGTATTGCAGATGGCGGTGCGGCCACCTTGGACGACCTGAATCTGGTTATCCGACCGGGCGAACAGATCGCCCTGATCGGGCCGTCCGGAGCGGGCAAGACCACCTTGCTCCATACGCTGGCCTGCGCCTTGCAACCTGCCTCGGGCGACTTCATCTTGTTCGGGCAGCAGCCGTGGCGACTATCGAGCCGCCAGCGGCATGCGCTGCGCAAGCAATTGTTTCTGGCGCCGCAAACGCCGCCATTGCCGCCGCGCCAGCGCGTTGTCACGACGGTGTTGGCCGGTCGCCTGCCGCAGTGGAGCCTCTGGCGGTCACTGGTTTCATTGATAAAGCCAGTCGATCCGCAAGCTGCATTCGCGGCGTTGGCGCGCTTTGATCTGCAAGACAAGTTGTATGCGCGCGTCGATCGCCTCTCAGGCGGCGAACGCCAGCGTTGCAGTATGGCGCGGCTGTCGCTGAGTGAAGCTGCGTTGTTGCTGGTGGACGAACCGTTGTCTGCGCTCGATCCATCGCTGATGCGGCAAACCCTGACTGTGTTGCAGCAGGAAGCTGCGGCGCGCCAGGCTGCGCTGGTTTGCAGTCTGCATCAGGTCGAGTTGGCGCGCGAGTGTTTTCCGCGCATCATCGGTTTGCGCGATGGCCGGATTTCGTTTGATGCGCCGCGTGAACTGGTCAGCGATGCAATGATTGCGGCGTTGTATGGACAGCGGCAGACAGTTGATGCGGTCGGTACAGTCGACACCAACCAGGCAGCGCCTGCGGATGCTGCAGCCCTAAAGACCGTTGCCGTTGCGCGCTGCTGACCGCCGGACACTCCCCACGTTCATGACGCCCATGTTTTCCAAGATGTTTTCTTCCAGCGCCCATCCAGATCCCGCCTGGCGCTATCGCCTGACAGGGGGGGCTTGTTTGCCGTCATCTTGCTTTGGCCGTTGCTGGTGTTGAGCGAGTTCAAGCCATGGTCGCTGGTTGATGCGCAAAGCCTGAGTGCGATGGGAAAATTTCTGGCAGGTTTTTTGCCGCCCGCTCATTCCTTGGAATTTCTCTCCATTGTTGCAGTTGCTACCTGGCAGACCATCGCCATGGCAACCGCAGGCATGACGTTGGCCTTGCTTGGCGCGATTCCACTGACGTTGCTCGCCACAGAACGGTTGTCGATCTCGCGCCTCGGTACCCGCCGCATGAGTCTCACAGGATCGCTGATACGACAAGCGACGCGCTGGCTGCTGGTGTTGCTGCGTAGCGTGCCGGAACTGGTATGGGCGTTGTTGCTGGTGCGCATTACGGGTCTCGGCCCGACTGCCGGTGTCATTGCCATCGCTCTTACCTATTGCGGTATGTTGGGCAAGGTATATGCCGAAATCCTCGAATCTTCCGATGCCGATGCCACCGAGGCACTGCTGGCAAGCGGCAGTGGTCGCCTGTCTGCATTGTTGTATGGTGCATTGCCGGAGTCGGCGGGGGAACTGGTTTCCTACACAGTCTATCGCTGGGAATGTGCGATACGCGGCTCGGTTGTCATGGGTTTTGTCGGTGCCGGGGGGGCTTGGTCAGCGCATGGATGAATCGTTGAAGATGCTGGCCGGCGACGAGCTATCGACCATGTTGATCGTCTTTGTCTTGCTGGTGGCTGGCGCCGACGGCGTCAGCAAAATGCTCAGGCGGAGGCTTGGATGAAACCAGCAGTTCAGTCTGCCATGCTGCCGCCGGCGCCTGCTATGCGCGCTTCGACGATACTGTTGTTGTGCGGCTTGTTGGCGCTGGTGGTGGCAAGTTTTGTCTCGTTGCCCATTAAATGAGACACCTTACTGACACGCGAAGCGCTCCGTACCAGCATCGAATTTCTGGATGGATTTATCCCGCCGGACGTGTCCGCGCCGTTTTTATGCAAGATCGCTTGGGCGGCAGCGGAGACGCTGGCGATGTCGCTGGTTGGTACATTGCTGGCTGCGGTCGGCGGTTTTTTTTCTGGCGCTGCCGGCGAGCGGCCGCGTCGGCGGCCGCTATAGCGGTGTTGCACGGGGTGCTATCCGCACGTTACTTAATGTGCTGAGGGCGATTCCCGAACTGGTGTGGGCTTCCATTCTGTTGATTGCCGCTGGCCTCGGGCCGTTTGCGGGAACGCTGGCTCTGGCCGCTCATACCAGCGGTGTGTTGGGCCGTTTGTTTGCCGATGCGTTTGAAAATAGTCCGCCTTCGCCGGAATTTGCGTTGTGTATCAATGGCGCAAATTCAATGGCAGCATTCTTTTATGCCATCTTGCCGCAAAGCTTGCCGCAACTGCTGTCCTACACACTGTATCGCTGGGAAAATAATATCCGTGCGGCCGCCATTCTGGGGGTGGTCGGTGCCGGTGGAGTCGGGCAGATGCTGAAATATCATCTGTCGTTGTTCCAGATGTCGCAAGCCGCCACGGTAACCGTTGTGATGCTGTTGATGGTAGCTGCGGTGGATATGGCGAGCTTCGCGCTGCGCAGGACGATGGTGCGTGCTTGAATCAAATGTAAGCGCGGCAATCTGAGCGGTGTTTCTTGAACTTCTGAATTACGCCCGGCCTTGGCGGGTGAACCGGATCGTTGCATTAGACATATAGAGAAATTGATGCAGGATATTCTTACTGACCTTATCGGCAGTTTGCTTACCAATCTGCGGGCACCGGGCCTGCCGGAGCAGGTCTGCGTGTTGTTGTCGAGTATCTTCCTTGGCTGGCTGCTGGCCCGAGTGCTGCGGCGCATATTTGCGGTCAATGCGGTGCAGCCGCAGGTGATGCAAATCGGCTTGGGCAGCTTCGCCAAGGTGCTGACGCCGGTTTTGACCTTGCTGCTGATACTTTTCAAGCTGCTGCTGCAAAAATTGCACCAGCCGGTCAACCTGCTGCGCCTGGTTATCCCCTTGGTTGCATCGCTGGCGCTGATGCGCTTTGTGTTTTACGTGCTGCGCCGGATTTTTGTACGCAATTCAGGAGTCGGCACATTCCTGCTGCTATTTGAAAAGACTTTTGGCGTCCTGGTCTGGATCGGGCTGTTACTTTACATCAGCGGCTTGTGGCCCGATCTGGTCGATTATCTGGATACTACTGTATTGCCGATCGGCCGCTACAAGGTGTCGCTACTGGCAATCATGCAGGCGCTGGTTTCGGTGCTGGTGACTTTGGTGATTGCGCTGTGGGCGGGGGGCGACGCTGGAAGAGCGTCTGATGCGGATGAACACCATGCATTCGTCGATCCGGACCGTGGTGGCGCGGATGGCGCGGGCATTCCTGATTCTGGTTGCGGTGTTGGTCAGCTTGTCACTGGTCGGGATTGATCTTACTGTGTTGTCGGTATTTGGCGGCGCGCTTGGCGTGGCCATTGGTCTGGGCTTGCAAAAGATCGCCAGTAGCTATGTTTCCGGTTTTGTGATCCTGCTTGAGCGTTGTTTAGCCATCGGCGATATGGTCGCGGTAGGTACTTTTTATGGAAAAGTGACGCAGATCAATAGCCGTTATACCGTGCTGCAAGGCTTGGACGGCATCGATACGGTTGTGCCCAACGAAATCTTCATGATCAATTCCGTCCAGAATTATTCGCTGACCAATCGTACTTTGCGTCTTTCGACCCACGTGACCATCGTTCATCGGGACGACATCGAAAGTATTTTATTACTGTTGGAGCAAGCAACGATTTCGGTCAACCGCGTCTCGCGCGAAGTGTTGCCGCAAGCCTTGCTGCTGAAGATTGGGCCGGATGGGCTAGAGTTAGAGGTCGGGTTCTGGATTGTTGATCCTGAGAACGGTCGGCTCAATGTGTTGTCTGATGTGAATCGCGCTATCTGGCGGGTGCTGCAAGATAATCAGATCAAGATTGCCCAGGTAAAGCGGGATATTAAAATATTGCATGAAAATAATTTTAGCGCTGCTTCTTCTCAGGAATCGCAGATACCTGACACACAAGATCAGCCTAATTTAAAAAATGGCCAATAAAAAGGGTACAATTGCATGCGAAATTCGGGTAGATGTTCGGTAACTACCCGTCAACTTACCCGTATTGCACTGCAAAATAAAGTGGTGAGGCAATCTCTAAACATGGAGTACAACTAGTGTTCAATGCAATTCTTGATTTTTTGTCGAATGGCGTAACAGGCGCCAGCGCCTGGCAGGTCGTCGTGTTCACGATCGTCGTGACCCACATTACGATCGCCGCCGTGACGATTTACCTGCATCGTTGCCAGGCGCATCGCGCCCTCGATCTGCACGCAATCCCAAGCCACTTCTTCCGCTTCTGGTTGTGGTTGACGACTGGCATGGTCACTAAAGAGTGGGCCTCTATCCACCGTAAACACCATGCCAAGTGCGATACCGAAGAAGATCCGCACAGCCCGGTCACGCGTGGTATTAAAAAAGTATTCTGGGAAGGTGCTGAGCTGTATCGCGCAGAGTCCAAGAACCGGGAAACCATGGAAAAATTCGGTCATGGCACACCTGACGACTGGATCGAGAAAAACCTCTATACCAAGCATAGTGCGTTGGGCATTGTCGCTATGATGATTATCGACATCATGCTGTTCGGCGTCATCGGCATCACTGTGTGGGCGGTGCAAATGGCATGGATTCCGATTACCGCCGCAGGCATCATTAACGGCATTGGCCACTACTGGGGCTATCGCAACTACGATTGTAACGACGCCGCGACCAACATTATCCCGTTCGGTATCATCATTGGCGGCGAAGAGCTCCACAATAACCATCACACTTTTGGTACCTCGGCCAAGTTGTCGTCGAAGTGGTATGAGTTCGATATCGGTTGGATGTATATCCGCATGCTGGAGATCTGCGGTCTGGCCAAGGTCAAGAAGATTGCGCCGGCGCCGAAGTTCAACCACGCTAAACTGGTACCAGATTTGGGTACCCTGCAATCGGTGATTGCTAATCGCTACGACGTGATGGCCAAGTATGCAAAATCACTGAAGAGCGCCTGGCACGAAGAGCGCGCCCATCTGACCGATAAAGCCAAGCTGGGAGCGGGCTTTCTGAAGTCATCAAAGAAGCTCTTGCAACGTGAACCGACCAAGCTGGAAGCGCCGCAGAAGCAGCAATTGACAGAATTATTCTTGCACAGCAAGGCACTGCAAACCATGCATGAAATGCGGGTTGAGCTGAGTGCAATCTGGGAGCGCTCGCATTTCACTCGCGACCAGTTGCTGCATCAATTGCAAGATTGGTGCGCTCGCGCTGAAGCCTCCGGCGTCAAGTCGCTGCAAGATTTTTCGTTGCGTTTGCGCAGTTATGCCTGATACAGTTTATTGGTTAATGAAACGGCCTCCGATAATATCGAGGCCGTTTTTTTTGCCCATCAATAAATCCCTGCCGGCGTAATTGCTATTTTGTGCCGGAATCTGATGTTCCGATGAAGGAATGCGAAGGCGCTGCTCCAGGCCTTCTTTGGTGCTGGCTTGTTGTTTTTGGGGTGGCCTACTGTCGTAAAAAAGCCCCGCACGACGATTGTCGTGCGGGGCTTTTTAGAGATGGATCAATTATTTGATCTTTGCCTCTTTGTATTCGACGTGCTTACGAACCTTCGGATCAAACTTCATGATCGACATTTTTTCCGGCGTAGTACGCTTGTTTTTTGTCGTTGTGTAGAAATGACCGGTACCTGCGGTCGATTCCAGCTTGATTTTGTCGCGGCCTGATTTCGCCATGATTCTTCCTTTATTCTGCTAGTTAGACTTTTTCGCCACGAGCGCGCAAATCGGCCAGCACGGCATCGATGCCGATTTTGTCGATTACGCGCAGGCCGGCGTTGGACAAGCGCAGGGAGACCCAGCGATTTTCAGACTCAACGAAAATGCGACGATTTTGCAAGTTAGGCAAAAAGCGACGTTTCGTCTTGTTGTTTGCATGGGAAACGTTGTTGCCGACCATCGGCCCCTTCCCGGTGACTTGGCAGACACGTGCCATGTTTTTTACTCCTAAAAGATTTCCGAAACTGGAAAAAAGCAAAGTATATATAAAAAAATGAGATTTTTCAATGACTTGCGAAAAACAATTGTGTCTTTTTATTTTTGCTTTATTTAACAATTCAAGTGAGCGTCTGCGTGGACGAACATTTCATAGCTGGCCATGTTCGGCGAATGAATAAACCTGGCTTCCCGCCACGATGAAATGATCGAGTACCCGGATGTCAACCAAATCCAACGCCTGCTTCAATGTGTTGGTTAAGCTCAGGTCGGCGCTACTGGGTTCCATCGTGCCGGATGGGTGGTTATGCGCTAGCATCACGCTGGCAGCATTGTGTCCCAGCGCTGCCTTGACCACCTCCCGGGGATAGACGCTGGCCTGAGACAGAGTGCCGCGAAACAATTCTTCGGCGCAGATCAGACGATTTTTGACGTCCAGGAACAAAACAAGAAATGACTCGTGCGCCTTGTGCATCAGCAGTAGTTGCAAGTATTGTTTTACCGCAGCGGGGGAGTTGAAGCTATTGCCGCTTTCCAATGCTTCTGCAAGTGAGCGCCTGCCGAGCTCAAGGACCGCCTGCAACTGAGCAAATTTTGCAGGCCCAAGGCCATTCATCGTGGAGAACTCGGCGAGGGAAGCAGAAAACAAACCATTCAATGAGCCGAAGTGCTGGGTCATATCGCGTCCCAGATCGAGAGGGTGTAATTAGTTTTGTGTAAACGGTCATTTGGCAGCACACTGCCACCATAGAGGAAAAAATGACCTACGTAAAACGCACCAAACGGGCCAAGCCCGATCCTGAGTTGGTCAAGCTGGC
>NZ_JBIIVN010000124.1:0-7735 GCF_044339385.1 Collimonas sp.
AGCATTCGACGCTTGGCTATCGTTCACCCTGCCAGTATTTAGATGACTGGCTCACTGAGCAACATCAGGAAAAACAGGCGGCATAAAAGCCACCTGTTGGAAGACGAAAAATCGAGGGAAGCTCAGAACATCGATACCGGGCACGCTATGCCCTGCGCCTATGATAGCGGAACATTGCATATCTTACGCAGGCTTGAAGGCAATCAAATTGCAACGCCTGGCACTGACATCAAGGAGCAATCCCGTCGAGCAGGCCGGCGGCGCGCTGCATGACGTCATCCTTGGCGTTGCGGTTGGCGTCAAGCGCCTGATGTTGATGGCCGGGATCGTCGAAATCGTGTGTAGCGCCAAGTACGCACGTTCTGGACATCAGTCAGGGCAAGCCGGGCATTGGCGTCGACATTGCACTTTACGCTGTGACTGCATCCGGACGTCGCCTGCTCAAGAATGCCGTCACTAATCAGGACGGTCGTGTAGACCAGCCGTTGCTGCAAGGTGAAGAAATGCAACCCGGCCAATATGAGTTGGTGTTTTCGGCCGGCGATTATTTCGCAGCGCAAGGAATCCAGATGCCAAGCCCGCGTTTTGTCGACAAGGTTACGCTGGCATTCGGCATTGCCTGCGCCGAGCAAAATTATCATGTGCCGCTGGTGGTATCCCCGTGGTCATATTCTACTTATCGCGGCAGTTAAGCCAGCCGTTGCGGCGGCCGGGCTCACTTATTGAGCCCGCATGAGCTGCGCGCGGTTAGCGCACCGTCCTCGCCGGTATCAGAGATCGCGAATCCGCCAATCATCGTTGCAGCTATCGACAAATAACCACATCCGTAACATCAAATCGCCTTCGCGCCGAGCTTTGTGCTACACTCCCCCTGAACATTTTGCGACAATCGGCCGCTCGGTGCCTGTAATCGGTAGCCTGGTCGAAATGTAAAGAACAAGCGGTGCACCGGAAGTGCTATCTGCTTGCTCAAGTCTTATGTCCCCGCCCTCATTAATCCTCCTCTAACGGGCGCTGGATAACTGTATCAACAGGTTTCTTTTTTTGACCTGGCGTCATGCGCATGTTGCCGGCGCCGCTCGTTGAACATGACCTCTGCGAATTTTTAATAAAATTTAAACAACATACGTCGTACATGAATACTATTGAGGCTAAGAAAGTCCTCGAAACTGCTTTGCTCTGTGCTCACGAGCCGCTGTCGCTTAACGACTTAAAAAAGCTTTATGCGCGAAATGGCGAAGATAGTGATGAGAATGATGGCGAAATCAATGCAGATACGATCAGATCGATGCTGGAGGAACTGCGCGACGATTGGTCCGACAAGGGGATTGAAGTAGTCGCCTTGTCGACGGGGTGGCGTTTTCAGAGCCGTCCGGAGATGAAAATCTACCTGGAACGCCTGAATCCGGAAAAGCCCCCGAAATATTCGCGTGCAACCCTCGAAACCCTGGCAATCATTGCTTATCGTCAACCGGTCACGCGCGGCGATATCGAGGAAATCCGTGGTGTTACGGTCAATTCGCAGACAGTAAAAATGCTCGAAGAGCGTGGCTGGATTGAGGCTATCGGGCATCGCGACGTGCCGGGGCGGCCGGCCTTGTTCGCCACCACCAAGCAGTTTCTGGACGATCTCGGCCTGACATCTCTGGATCAATTGCCGCCCTTGCAGCAAGTGGTTAAAAATGACATGCAGGAAGGTAATTTGCTGGAGCTGCACGCATTGGAGGCAAATCTGGAAGCAAGTATCGAAGCTAAAGCCGTGCTGGACGCCGCTGCGGCGCTGCAAACAATTGAAGTAAATGGAGTTGAAGCACCTGCTGAGCTGGAGGTCGGTACGGTCGCTCAGGATACACTGAGCCATACTTTGGACGACGCGACCGCGTACGCCCGGCAGGTTGCAGCACCAGTTATGGAGGGTGCAGGCGTCAATGCATCGGAAGTCACAACCCAAAATGCGATGAAAGTGGTTGATGCAGAAGTTGCTCAGCCACAGGCAGCACCAGTTGTATCGAATGAAACCCACACTAACGACCATGCGTCCGAATCGAATGATGAAGCCACGCCAGGTCGGCATAACTAACACCTGAATAATGAACCCACCTAGTTCCAATGATGCACCGGTCGCTGATCTGACCGCCACTGAACCGCAGCCGGCCAAGAAGCCAAGGGCGCGCAAGATTGCGACCGCTGTCGCAGCAGCGCAAGATACGCCGGTTGTGCTTACTGCTGAAGCGGCAGAGCCCATCAAGCCAGCCCGTCGTGCTCCGCGTAAAAAAATAGCCGCAGCGGCCGATGAGCCGGCGGGCTCGGTGGAGTCCGTCAATGTGGCTTCTGAAGTGGCAGCCCCGGTCAAGCCAAAAGCGGCACCACGAAAGAAGGTTCAGGTCGTCGATGAGCCAGCTCCTGTCGTCGCATTCGTGGTTGATCCGGCACCGTTTGCCGATCCGTCATTCGTCAATCCTGAAGCAGCGCCACGCGAGCGGCCAGTCCGACGCGGAGTGCGCGGTCCGCGCGCGTTGCGCAGCAACCGTGCCGCACAACGTGCCCAGGAATCGTCGCTAAGTACAGTTGCTGAAACCGGCAATGTCGCCATTGCAGCGGGCCGTGAAGTGGCGTCGCAAGGCGGTGATGCTCCAGCTTTTGTGGCAGGCGAGGCGCGCCAGCCGCGCGTCGATCATAGTAACAATGGCAACGGCCGCAATGCTGAGCGCAACACGCGCGATCGCCAGCAAAAGGGTGAGAAGCCACAGGCTGGCAAGCCGGCTCAACGTGGCGGCAAGCCAGGTTCGCGTGGCGGCGATGCCGATGATGTATTCTCGTTCGTGACCTCCGAGTCTTTCGATGCGCTGGCGACGATGGAAGACGGTAGCGCTCGCCAGGCGCAAAAAAATGTCCGGCGAGATTTGACTGCCGAAGACGATGCGCCGAAATTGCACAAAGTGTTGGCTGACGTTGGTCTTGGTTCGCGCCGTGATATGGAAGAGTTGATCATCGCCGGCCGGGTTTCGGTCAATGGCGAACCAGCCCATATCGGTCAGCGTATCTTGCCAACCGATCAAGTTCGTATCAACGGCAAGTTGTTGCAGCGCAAAGTGACCAAGCGTCCGCCGCGGGTGCTGGTGTATCACAAGCCAGCTGGCGAAATCGTCAGCCACAACGACCCGGATGGCCGTCCATCGGTATTCGATCGTTTGCCGAACATGAAGGCTGCCAAATGGCTGGCTGTCGGCCGTCTCGACTTCAATACTGAAGGGCTGCTGTTATTTACAACTTCCGGCGATCTGGCTAACCGCCTGATGCATCCGCGCTACGGCATCGACCGCGAATACGCGGTGCGTACCCTGGGTGAGCTGGAGCAGGGCATGCGTCAGAAGTTGCTTGCCGGCGTAGAGTTGGAAGACGGTGTTGCGCAATTTTCGAAAATCGCAGATGGCGGTGGCGAAGGTATCAATAAGTGGTATCGCGTCATTATCGGTGAAGGCCGTAATCGCGAAGTGCGCCGTATGTTTGAAGCAATCGGCCTTACAGTGTCGCGCCTGATTCGCACCCGTTACGGTGCGATGACCTTGCCGCGCGGCTTGAAGCGCGGCCGATGGGAAGAGCTGGATGAGAATGCGGTGCGCGATATGATGGCTGCGCACGGTTTGGACAAGCCTGGTGGGCAGGCTGCCAGCGGCGCAAAGGGCCGTCCTGAATTCAATAAGGACCGCCAGCCGAACGGTAACCGCGCTAACAGTGCGCCGCAAGGACCGGGCGTTTTCCGTGACCAGGGATTCGGTCAGTCGCGCGGTAATCAGGGGCGTAGCGGCCAAGGCCGTGCGCCAGGTGGCGGTAACGCTCCGGCGCGCAGTCGTCAGCCGGATCCGTTGCAGACCGCGCTGGGTTTCCCGGATGCCGGGCAGCCACGGCGCAACGGCGGCGGTAATGGTTTCGCCCGTCCGGCGCGGCCTAACAAATCGTCAGCTGGTGGTCAGTATGGCGGTCAAGGTGGACAGCATGGCAGGCAGGGAATGCCGCGTCGTCGTCCGCGGGGGTGATTAATCGGATGGCATGCCATCCAGCCTGGTTGAGTAACCCAGGTCGATGTTTTCCTTTTGGAAATTAAGTGTGCCGGAGCAGTTGCGTTGCAGCAGGATAGTGTTGCTTTAATGATTAATCCCAGGCTTTGGATGCGGGGATTGTCGTTAAATGCAAACTTCCTGCATTGTGATACATAGCCCAATCGTTTATAATTTACAAGTTAACAGAAGTCATTAATGGAATTAAACTTAGAATCCTGAATTAAATTTCGGGATTCACAGGTTGATTCGCAGCCGATCTCGTGGAAACTGCTTAAATGACAAACGATAAGAAGATGGGCAGATGCCCATTTTTTTTTGCTTTTCGTTTTCGGCCGGTTTTTACATTGCGCGAACCCTCGCCAAAAGCGGGGCGTGCGGATCTTTATTGAGGAGTTGTCTTGCAGTTGCTGGAGCTAATTGAAACAACCGTGGTTGGCATGGGCTACGAGCTGGTCGAATTCGAAAAGGCTGGGCGTGGCTTGCTGCGCGTATACATCGATTTCACGCCTGAGAATGCAGAGCAAGGTCAGATCACGGTGGAAGATTGCGAAAAAGTGACGCATCAACTACTGCATGTGCTGACGGTGGAAAATGTCGTGTACGAGCGTTTGGAAGTGTCGTCGCCCGGGCTCGACCGGCCGTTGAAGAAACTGGCTGACTATGTGCGTTTTGCGGGCAAGGAGGCAATCGTCAAATTGCGCGTTCCGATGCCGGGTCCTGCGCATCGCAAGACTTTTCAAGGCGTACTGGGTGAGCCGCAAGGCGAGAATCTGAAAATCGAATTTGAAACAAACGATGGGTTGGCGGTGTTGGATTTTACGCTCGCCGATGTAGACAAGGCACACCTGGTGCCGCAAGTGGATTTTAGGAGTCGCAAAGCATGAGTCGCGAAATTTTATTGTTGGTCGATGCGCTCGCGCATGAAAAAAACGTCGATCGAGATGTTGTGTTCGGTGCGCTCGAACACGCGCTTGGACAGGCAACCAAAAAACGCTACGAGGGCGATGTCGATATCCGCGTCACGATTGATCGTGAGACCGGCGAATTCGAATCGTTCCGTCGTTGGCACGTTGTGCCGGACGAAGCCGGCCTGCAATTGCCGGATCAGGAAATCCTGCTATTTGAAGCCAAGGAACAGATTGATGACGTCGAAGTCGACGATCACATCCAAGAGCCGATCGAATCGGTTGAGTTTGGCCGTCGTTTTGCGCAAGACACTAAACAGGTTGTGCTGCAACGTATCCGTGACGCTGAACGCGAACAGATCCTGGCCGACTTCCTGGAGCGTGGCGATTCTCTGGTAACCGGCACCATCAAACGGATGGAACGCGGCGATGCCATCGTCGAATCGGGCAAAATCGAGGCGCGCTTGCCGCGTGATCAGACGATTCCTAAGGAAAATCTGCGTATCGGCGACCGTGTACGTGCCTTTATCCTGCGTATCGATCGCAATGCTCGCGGCCCGCAAGTGATTCTCTCGCGTACCGCGCCAGAGTTCATTATGAAGCTCTTCGAGCTGGAAGTCCCGGAAATCGAACAAGGCGCGCTGGAAATCAAGTCGGCAGCCCGCGACCCTGGCGTGCGTGCCAAGATCGCTGTATTTACTGAAGACAAGCGTATCGATCCTATCGGCACTTGCGTCGGTATGCGTGGTTCACGCGTGCAGGCCGTCACTGGCGAATTGGGCGGCGAGCGCGTCGACATCGTGCTTTGGTCGGAAGATCCGGCACAGTTCGTCATCGGTGCACTGGCCCCGGCAAATGTTTCGTCGATCATGGTTGACGAAGAAAAGCACGCGATGGACGTTGTCGTCGACGAAGAAAATCTGGCAATCGCAATTGGTCGTGGCGGGCAGAACGTACGCTTGGCAGCAGAGTTGACAGGTTGGCAGATCAATATCATGACAGCCGAAGCATCGGCCGATAAGTCGGCGGTGGAAACCGCGGCGATTCGGGCGCTGTTCATGGAAAAGCTGGACGTTGATCAGGAAGTCGCTGACATACTGGTAGAAGAAGGTTTCGCTAGCCTGGAAGAAATCGCCTACGTGCCGATCACTGAAATGCTAGAGATCGAATCGTTTGACGAGGACACTGTCAACGAACTGCGCAACCGGGCGCGTGATGCGCTGGTAACCGAAGCCATTGCCTCGGAAGAAGGGCTAGAAGGCATGGAAGATGCGCTGCTCAACTTCGAAGGCATTGACCGGGTTACCGCTGGCAAACTGGGCTTGGCGGGAGTCAAGACATTGGCTGCTTTTGCCGCCCTGGCGTATGACGAGTTCGGCGCGATCCTGGCTTTGCCAGCCGAGCGTGCGCGGCATTTGATTGAAGAAGAGTTTAAAGATGTGACCGACGATGAGATGAAACTCATCGATGCCAAGTACGATGATCATGCCAAGGCGCTGCAAGCCAAGGCATGGAATACAGCGGAAGCCAAGTGATCGAGTGATCCGAGAGGTTCCGTATCGTCTGCCGCGCCACATAGAAAAAGAGGACTGAATGGCGAGTAACAATGTAGCCCAATTTGCCACCGAGCTGAAAATGTCAGCGGATACACTGCTGACACAACTGCAATCGGCTGGCGTCCAAAAAAAATCGACTGACGACGCCTTGTCGAAAGAAGACAAGGATCGCCTGCTGGAGCACCTGCGCCGTTCGCACGGTGCAAGTCCAGATAGCGAGAAGAAGAAAATCACGCTGACCCGCAAGGAAACCACCGAGATCAAGCAGGCTGATGCCACCGGCAAGTCGCGCACGATTCAGGTTGAAGTACGTAAGAAGCGGACTTTCGTCCAGCGTGACGAGCCGGTCGTCGAAGTGGCGCCAGCTCCGGTCGCGCCCGCTGCGCCCGTCATTGACGAGGCGGAGCAGGCACGGCGGGCTGAAGAAGCTCGTCGTCAAGCAGAATTGATAGCTCGCCAGGAAGCAGAATTGATTGAGAAACAAGAACGGCTGGCCAAGTTGGAAGCTGAGAAAGAAGCGCAAGCCAAGGCTGCGCTAAAAGCTGAAAACGACGCCAAGAAGGCCGAGCAGGAAGCCAAGAAAGCCGCCGCGCAAGCACCGGTCCCAGTGGTTGCCACTACCGATGCGGCGGTCAAGCAAGAAGATCCCGCGGCAGAAGAAAAGAAACGTCTGGCTAACGAAGAGGCCAAGCAAAAGGCAGCACAAGCTGCCAAGGAAGCTGCTGAGAAATCGGCTGCGACGGAACGTGCTCGCAAGGCAGTGCAGGATGAAGTGGCGCAGATCAAGGCCATGATGAATGCGCCGCGCCGCGTGATCAAGGCACCTGAACCGGTAGCGCCACCGGCTGCACCGGCCAAGACCGCTGAAGGCACCTTGCACAAGCCAGCCGACAAGAAGCCGGGCGAGAAGAAAGACGACAAAAAGGCCGTGGTCGACAAGAAGTCGATCAAGTCCGCCAACGTTTCTTCTACCTGGCAAGATGACGCTACCAAGAAGCGCGGCCTGGGCATCAAGACCCGCGGCAATACCGGTGGCGGTCGCGATGGCTGGCGTGGTGGTCCTAAGGGACGCCGCAACTCGCACGGCGACGATCATGAAAGCAATTTCCAGGCACCGACCGAGGCAGTGGTCAAGGACATCTATGTTCCTGAAACCATTACGGTCGCCGAGCTGGCGCACAAGATGTCAGTCAAAGCGTCCGAGGTCATCAAG
>NZ_JBIIVN010000126.1:0-7643 GCF_044339385.1 Collimonas sp.
GAACAGGCCGAGCTTCTTGCCGAATTCGCTGTGACCGATCTTCACGCGCAACGCGCCGATGGCATCGTTGACTACCTTGGCCTTGTCGGCGCCGAAGAAAATCAGGTCGCCGTCTTCAGCGCCGGTCTGCTCAATGATCTGCGCCAGCGCGGCGTCATGCAGGTTCTTGACGATCGGCGATTGCAAGCCGTCGCGGCCCTTGGCCTTTTCATTGATCTTGATGTACGCCAGGCCCTTGGCGCCATAAATGGCGACAAACTGCGTGTAGGCATCGATTTCGGAGCGCGGCATAGCGGCGCCGCCAGGCACACGCAGACCAACCACGCGGCCGTTTGGCATGTTGGCAGCACCGGCGAACACCTTCAACTCGACGTCTTTCATGACGGCGGTCAGATCGGTGAATTCCAGCTTGACACGCATGTCCGGCTTGTCAGAGCCGTACTTGGCCATCGCGGTGGCGAAGTCCATGACCGGGAACGGGTTAGGCAGATCGATATCCAGCGCGTTCTTGAACACCAGGCGGATCATGCCTTCGAACATGTCGCGGATTTCCTGTTCCGACATGAACGAGGTTTCGCAATCGATCTGGGTAAATTCTGGCTGGCGGTCAGCACGCAAATCTTCATCGCGGAAACATTTGACGATCTGGTAATAACGGTCAAAGTTGGCCGCCATCAGCAATTGCTTGAACAGCTGTGGCGATTGCGGCAATGCAAAGAACTGGCCGGCGTTGACGCGCGACGGCACCAGATAGTCGCGTGCGCCTTCCGGCGTCGACTTGGTCAGCGTCGGGGTTTCGATATCGATGAAACCGTGGGCGTCCAGGAACTTGCGCACTTCCATCGTCACCTTGTAACGCAGGCGCAGGTTGTTCTGCATTTGCGGGCGGCGCAGGTCCAGCACGCGATGCGTCAGGCGCGTGGTTTCGGACAGGTTGTCGTCATCCAGCTGGAACGGTGGTGTTACCGATGGGTTAAGCACTTCCAGCTCATGCGCCAATACTTCGATCTTGCCGGATTTCAGGTTGGCGTTGCCGGTACCGTCAGGCCGCAGGCGCACGACGCCGGTGATACGCAGGCAGAATTCGTTGCGCACCGCTTCGGCATTTTTGAATACTTCAGCACGATCCGGATCGCAGACCACTTGCACCAGGCCTTCGCGGTCGCGCAGATCGATGAAAATGACGCCGCCATGATCGCGGCGACGGTGCGCCCAGCCGCACAAGCTAACGGTTTGGCCGAGAAGTGCCTCAGTAGTGAGGCCGCAGTATTGGGTTCGCATGGACATATTCAGTTTTTCGCAGTTCAGATGTTGTAGATATTGAATGTTGATGCTTGTCTTTGACGCTGGTTGCGGCGTTGCCTGCGCTGAGCCGGCGCTCTCAACGCCGCCGCTCCCTTATTCGCCGGTTCCCGGCGGCGTGTCGACAACCAATTTTCTGCCGACCTGCTGCTCCGGCGCCACCACGCCCATCGAGACGATGTATTTCAATGCTTCGTCGACGCTCATGTCGAGTTCAATGGTGTCGGCACGCGGCAGCATCAGGAAAAAACCGGAAGTCGGATTTGGCGTCGTCGGTACGTAGACGCTGACGTGATCACCGACCAGATGGTTCTTGACATCGCCGCCCGGCGCCCCGGTCAGGAAGGCGATGGTCCACGAACCCTGGCGCGGATACTGCACCAGCAGCGCCTTGCGAAAGGCATTGCCGGATGACGAAAACAAGGTATCCGAGACTTGCTTGACGCTGGAATAGATCGAGCTGACAACCGGAATCCGGGTCAGCACCGCTTCCCACAGCGCGACGATCTGGCGCCCGATGAAATTGCGCGTCGCCAGGCCGGTCAGGAAAATAACCAGCAGGGTGAGGATCGTGCCCAGGCCGGGAATGTCATGGCCAAACATGACTTTCGGCCGCCATTGTTCTGGCAGCAGCAGCAGCGACTGATCCATCGTACCAATGATCAGATTGAGCACCCATAGCGTGATTGCCAGGGGCACCAATACCAGCAGACCGGTGATGAAGTATTTACGCATGGCTTTCTTTGTCGCGCGGCGCGCGTGGCATGCCGCTTGGTTCAACTTGCAGGAACTACATGAATGACATTATGTTGCCGATGCAGCCGGCGTACTTCCGGTGCCGGCCGGTGCCGCTGCACTGGCAGTTGGCGCAGCAGACGGCGCTGGCGCTGGCGTCGACGTTGCTGCTGCCGCGTCAGACGAAGTACCGCCAGTGCTGGCGGCAGGCTCGGCAGCTGTTGCCGGCGGCACTGTCGCTCCGGCGCCACCACGGAAATCGGTGACATACCATCCGGTGCCTTTGAGCTGAAAACCAGCTGCAGTGACCTGCTTCCTGAATTCGGCTTTGCTGCATGACGGACAGACCGTCAGCGGCTCATCGGATATCTTTTGCAACACATCTTTGGCAAAACCACAGGCTTCACAGCGATACGCATAAATCGGCATGATAAAACTCCGCAAATATCTTACAAAACCCTGAATTATAAAGGTTTTTTACAGCTTAGATGAGCTTCGGCAACAGCTTGTAGCAACAGTCCTAAGAATCGGCGCTTGCATTGCCAATATTTCATCTCCGCCAACGCCGCTGCGGTCAATCAACGTGCCCGGATCTCTGTCCAGATGCGGTTTAGGCTGCGCCGTTGCTTGCCGTTGAGGTCTTTCAGCATTTCCAGTTTGGCGAAACCAGCCTTGTCCGGAAAAATCGCCGGGTTGTTGGCGATTTCCGGCTTGATGTATTTGGCGGCGCCGGCATTAGGATTGCCGGAGCCGATCAGATTGCTCAATTCGGCGGCATTTTTACCGTCCAACATGAAATTGATGAATTTCAGCGCCAGATCCGGCCGCGGCGCCGCTTTATGAATCACCATGCTATCCAGCGCCAGTACCGCACCCTCTTTCGGCATGGCATGACGAATACGGAATTTGCGGCCGGCCTTCTGCGCATCGACATCCGCCTGGAAGATGTCATTCGAATAACCATGCACTAGCCAGATATTGCCAACCGTTAACTCCTTGATATAGCTGCTGCCATTGAAGGCGGCCCAATAAGGCTTGGCCTTGAGGATCACATCCTTGGCCTGCTGCCAGTGCTGTTCATCGGTATCGTTGGCGGAATAGCCGAGATACTTGAGGGCGGCGGCCATCAGTTCGCTGGCCGAATCCAGCACAGTGACCTTGCCCTTGATCTTGGCTAAGACAGTTGGATCGAAGATCGCCGCCCAGCTATCTACCGCAATGCCCAGCTCCTTCATCTTCTGCTCGTTATAACCGAGCAAGGTCACGGTGTAGGCGTAAGGTACGGAATATTTGTTGCCCTTGTCGAAATCCGTATTCAGGTAAGTCGGGTTGATGTTCTTCAGGTTCGGCAGTTGCGCCTTGTCGAGCGGCAGTAAGGCTTGTTGCTTGATCAATGCGTCGAGCGCATTGCCGGTCGGGACGATGATGTCGTAACCTTTGGCGCCAGCTGCCAGCTTGGCCAGCATTTCCTCGTTGTCGCCATAATAAGTCTGCACCACCTTGCACTTGCAAAACGCCTCGAAACGTTGCACGGTTTCCGGCGCGATGTAGTTGTTCCAATTGTACAAACGCAGTTCGTCGGCGGCGTGCGCGGTAAAACTGGCGAACAGCAGTGTCGCAATGGCGAGCAGTTTTTTCATGGTTATCCTGAACAACGGTTAAGAGGAACGAATGGCATTCGGCGCCAACTTGGACGCAATGATTATAAGCACCAGGGTCAGGCCCATCAACAAGGTCGACACCGCATTGACTTCAGGCGTGACGGCAATCTTGATCATTGAATAAATCTGTAGCGGCAAGGTGGAGGCGTTGGCGCCTGCGGTAAAGAAGGTGATCACAAAATCATCGATCGATAACGTGAACGCCATCAGCGCACCCGCCACTACGCCCGGCATGATCAGCGGCAGCGTCACCAGGCGGAAAGCCTGCCACGGCGTGGCACCGCAATCGCGCGCCGCTTCAGTCAGGCTTTCATCCATGCCGGACAAGCGCGAGCGCACCACAATGGCAACGAAACCGATGCAAAACGCGATGTGTGCCAAAGCGATGGAGACCAGGCCCAGCGTGATGTTGAGCATCACGAAGAAGATCAGCAGCGATACGCCCACCAGAATTTCCGGAATCGCGATCGGCGTCAACACCAATAGCGGCAGTAGCTTGAGCTTGTAACGATGCATCGCAAAACCGGCCATCGTGCCGAGCGTGGTGGCGGCAGCGCTGGCGACCAGCGCGATGATCAGCGAGTTGCCGGCAGCGCGCAGCATCCCATCGTTGCGGAACAGCTTGCGATACCAGTCGAGCGTAAAGCCAACCCACTCGGCATTGAGCTGCGAGTCGTTGAATGAATACACCACCACGATGATCAGCGGCACATACAGGAACGCGTAAACAGCCAGCGCCACCAGCCATAGCCATAGCCAGAGCGGGCGTCTGATTGCCTTAACCATGCGCGGCCCTCCTTGGCTTTGCCACCAACACCGCCAGTCCGGCAGCCAGCAACACCGCTACCGTCAACACGATCGACAGGACGCTGCCGAAAGGCCAGTCGCGGGTTTCCAGGAACTGTTGTTTGATGACGTTACCGATCATGTCGCTGCCGGTGCCACCCAAAATATCGGACACCGCAAAGATGCCGAGTGCCGGTATGAACACCAGCGCCGCGCCGGCATATACGCCCGGCAAAGACAACGGGAACGTAATGCGCCAGAAGCGCTGCCATGCCGAAGCGCCGAGATCCTGCGCGGCATCGACCAGCGCCGGATCGTGCTTTTCCAGGTTGGCGTAAAGCGGCAGCACCATGAACGGCAGATGCACATAGACCAGCCCGACAATCACCGCAAACGCGGTAAACAGCAGGCGCACCGGCGCGATTCCAGCCAGGCCGAGTATGTAATTGATAGCTTGCGTAAGGCCCGACTGCGGGCCGAGGATAATCATCCAAGCGTATACCCGAATCAGGAAATTGCTCCAGAACGGCAGAATTACCAGCAGAATCAATAAATCGCGATATTTTTTTGGACTGCGCGCAATCAGCAGAGCCAATGGATAGGCCATCAACAGGCAGCACACGGTGGTGATCAGTGCATACATCAGCGACTTCAGGAAGATCGCGGTGTAGATGAAATCGGCGGCGAAACGTTGATAGCTTTCCAGCGTCAGGTCTAGCTTGCCGGTTTCATCGAAGATCGGCGCCAGGCCGCCGTAATCGCCGGCGTAGCGCAGCGAGGCGAACACCGTGATCAGGCTCGGAATGGCGAAGAACAGCAACAGATAGAGCAGCGGCGGGCCGCTGATGAGCCAGCGTGCCAGGCGGCCGCGCGAGGCTGCGGTGGATTTACCCGGCTTACTCATACAAGAAATGCCCCGCATCAAATTGCCAGGCAACATCGACCGTATCGCCGACTTCAAAGAACTTGGCGCGGCCCGCTGCCGAATTGGCCAGCAACGCTTCAATTTTTGCACCGCCTTCGGTCTGCACGATATAGACGGTAACATCGCCGAGGTACAGCAGCTCCTTGACGAAACCCTTGAAGTGGTTCGCAGCGCTATCTGTGCCGATTTCGGCGCTGATATGGATTTTCTCGGGACGCAAGGCCAACGTACCCTTGCGACCGGCTGCTGCACCGGCCGGCAATGCGCTCTTGACCAAGCCCAGGCCTGGTATGTCGAGCTGCATCGAAGCGCCGTCGATACTGGCAATGGCGCCGTCGAACAGGTTGCAGGTGCCGATGAAATCGGCGACGAAACGGCTGCGCGGATAACTGTAAATGCGCGATGGCTCGTCGAGCTGTTCGACATTGCCGCGGTTCATGACGGCGATACGGTGCGACAGCGCCAGCGCCTCGCCCTGATCGTGGGTCACGTAGACGAAAGTGATGTCGACTTCTTTTTGCAGATTGATCAGTTCGATCTGCATTTGCTCGCGCAGCTTGGCGTCCAGCGCCGACAGCGGCTCGTCGAGCAGCAACAACTTGGGGCGCGACACCAGCGCCCGCGCCACGGCCACGCGCTGACGTTGCCCGCCTGATAACTCGTGCGGAAAGCGCGTTGCAAAACCGCTCAGCCGCACATCTTCCAGCGCCTCATCGACGCGGGCGCGAATCTGCTGCGGTGGCACCTTGGCCATTTTCAGCGGGAAAGCGATATTGGCGCCGACCGTCATGTGCGGGAACAGCGCGTAGTTCTGAAATACCGTACAAACCGGGCGTTTCTCAGGCGAGCTGCCAACCAGATCGACGCCATCGAGCAGTATCTGGCCGGAATCCGGCAGATCGAAGCCGGCAATCATGCGCAACAACGTGGTTTTACCGCAGCCGGAAGGACCCAGCAAAGTAAAGAATTCGCCGGCTTCGATCGACAAACTGATGTTATCGACAGCGGCAAAGTCGCCAAAGCGGCGACTGACATTACGGATTTCTAGCAGCGCCATATGTCTTCAATATGCCTTCAAATTCAAAGGGGGGAGGGCGAAAAACCGCCAATTGTAGCAAGGCGCCAGTCATTTATGTAAAAAAGCCGCGCAGGGTGGGCACCTGCGCGCCCCCATACATTCAGCGCCGCCTGCTAAGTAGTTTCAACGCCTTGCAGCCTTGCCTTGTGCTCTGGCTATCATACCGACCTTAAGGTCGTCGGCGCCATTCCAGCCAGCGCTCTTTCCCCTCAAACACAGAGATGGACTCGCTGACCTCGCGCTCGTCGACCAACTCGAAATTGGCATGCAATAAGCGTTCCAGTTCCGGGCGGCTGATGCCGAACAGCGGCCCCTTAGGCGCATCGTCAAAAAAGAAGAAGCCGGCCAGCGTTGCCCCTGGCGGCGGCAACTCGGCCCAACGGCTAACAATCTGAGCGCGCCTGGCGGCTGGTAAAGCGCACAAGAACGCACGCTCATAGATCAAACCGAGCGGCTGCGGTGGTTGATAGGTAAAAAAGTCAGCTTGCAACACGTGCCCGGCCCATGGCCCCAAAAGCTTGCGTGCCGCGCTCACCGCAGCAGCGGAAAAATCGATGGCGGTGACATCCCATCCGGCCGCTGACAGGCAAGCCACTTCGTAGCCGCTGCCGCAACCCGGGATCAGGGTAGGAACTGGCGTACTGCGCGCCAGATAGTGCTGCAATGCCTGCGGCACACCGCCGCTATCCCATGGCATGAAGTCATGCTCGAAGCGCTCGCTCCAGAAATCCGGCTGGGACGGATCGCGGCTGGAAAACTGCGGAATGACGTCAGGCCTGGTCATCGCTTACCACTAGATCATGTGGCTAAAACGCAAATAAATCAGCGTCAACAGCATGCCCGCCGCCAGGCCGCCACCGGCATACACCAGTATGCCGAGCAAGCGGTTGGTCTGGCGCTGTTCCGCAAGCAAGCGCAACATCATCTCATTGCCTTGCTCTGCCATCGGCTCGACCACCTGGGTCAGCGCCTGATGCGCCAGACGCGGCAACTGCGGCAACAGCTTGCTGTACCGCGGCACTTCGATTTTCAGTTGCTGGAGCAGGCCGCGCCAGCCCATCTGCTCGCTCATCCAGCGCTCCAGGTAGGGCTTGGCGGTTTTCCAAAGATCAAGCTCGGGATCCAGTTGACGACCCAGACCTTCGACGTTGAGCAA
>NZ_JBIIVN010000125.1:0-7643 GCF_044339385.1 Collimonas sp.
TGGCGGCATGGAATATGCGCGCGACCTGGCCGAGAAAATGCAGAAAGATGGCGAGGGTCTGATTCTCGACCAGTTTGCCAATCCCGACAATCCGTTGGCGCATTATGAAACGACCGGACCTGAAATATGGCGCGACACGGAAGGACGGATTACCCATTTTGTGAGCGCAATGGGAACCACAGGCACGATCATGGGTGTATCCAGATACCTGAAGGAACAAAACCAAGAGATACGGATAATCGGCGCGCAGCCAGAAGAGGGGTCGCAAATTCCTGGAATCAGAAAATGGCCAGAAGCGTATCTGCCGAAGATTTATGACAGTGCCCGAGTCGATCAGATTGAATCGGTGAGTCAGGCCGCATCGGAACACATGGCACGCAGATTAGCCAGCGAAGAGGGGATTTTCTGCGGAATTTCAGCAGCAGGTGCGTGCGAAGTGGCACTCAGGATTTCGCAGCAAGTTGAAAATGCGACGATCGTATTCGTTGTGTGCGATCGTGGTGACCGTTACTTGTCTACAGGGGTATTCCCCGCCTAAAGTAGCATGCTCCTTGGAGTATGCTACTTTAGGCGGGGACATAACCGACATCCAAATTACTTCAGCTTTTCAGCTTCGATCTTATCTTTTGGCTTGAATTGCTTGTCGCTGATACGGAATTTTTCGCGACGATCACCCATCAGAGCACGTAATTCACGAATAGTGAGGTCGCTCACTTCGTGCATGCGGATCAGCAGCGATGCGCCAACCGGCAGGCGGCGATGACGGATTTTGCTGATGACCGGAGGCGCAACTTCGAGCGAACGCGACAAAGCAGCATCATTTTTCAAGTGCAATTTGTCGATCAATGAATCAAGTAAGTGATTTGGGTCATAAGTCACCTGCTCATCGAGCTTATTGCTGGTGGGGGCGTCGGGGGTAGTGTTCATATTCATAATCGATTGATTCCATTATCCTAGTTGATATATAGAGAGTGATTACGTAATACATGGCAAGCTATTACGGAGTGCACCTTCCTGTTTTATTGGCTAAATTACAATCCGCCGTATTTTATACTATTTTTGAGTGTTTTGTTGTCATAAAGAAACTCCCTGTTTATTTCTTCATGGGACCGCGACACAACTAATTATATCGCACAGCGTATTACACATTACATTTGCACAAAGCAAGATAACCTTTGTTCAGTGACCAAATATACAAATAAGTTGCACAAGCTCAATTTAAAATTTTCTTATTACGATGTCTATTAGTATTTAGTAACTTTTCGTAAAAACACAAGGAAAATCAGTTTTACGACACTATTTAGTTGCTTTTGTGCCAATAAATGGCTTGTGCTACTTTGCTGTAGGTGTTGCGTCGAATTTCTTGTTCCAATCTTAGTCTTCGCTTTGCTGCAATACTCTCTTCCAACCGTCTAGTCCGAGACGATTCAAGGTTTGCATATTTTTATTAAAAATATCGGATGCTTCTGGAAAAGCATCGACCGCGCGTTCGACGCTCGATTCGCGCAACAGATGCAAAGTAGGATATGGCGAACGATTGGTATAGTTACCGATGTCCCCAATTGCGGCATCTGCAAATTGGTAGTCGGGATGGAAGCTGGCCACCTGCAACTCTCCTTCCAGATCAAGTTCTTCAATCGCTGCGTCGGCGACGTCCAGAAAATCGTTGTAATCGAGGAAGTCCCGCAACGCGTCCGGATGAATAAGGAGAGTCGTATCCGTTTTCTCTGGATCTGCCTCCTGCAGGTAATTGAGTTCTCTGACCAGGTCCGCCAGCAATTCCTCCGCTGTTTCGGCACTGCTGACGACGTAGCGTATCTGGTTTTTGATAAATACCGCCTTGACAAACGGACACAGATTGAGGCCGATGACGGCACGCTCCAGCCACAGTTTTGTGTGAGCGATTACTTCGCTGGAAAATACTTCATGATCTGATGTTGTTGCAGTTTTCATTTTTGAGTTTGTCATCTATTTGCCAGCAATGCTGATCTGTTTAGAAATCTGTGTTGCTGCCTTGGGGTTGCCGTTAAAGCAGCGGCGAAGCCATATATGTTCTCTGAATTGAAGAAATCAGGTTATTCTTCCGATCCCGTAAGCGTGTTACATCGGGTTTGATCCAACTATATATAACAATAGGCGTTATGGCACTTAAAGCAACTATTTTTAAAGCCGATCTGCAAATTGCCGATATGGACAGGCATTATTACCAAGAGCATGCATTGACGATTGCCCGTCATCCGTCTGAAACCGACGAGCGCATGATGGTACGCTTGTTGGCGTTTGCCCGCCATGCATCGGCTACGCTGACTTTCGGCAAGGGGTTGTCGGATGCCGAGGAGCCAGATGTGTGGGCGAAGGATCTTACCGGCGCCATCGACCTATGGATAGAGGTCGGCCAACCGGATGAAAAACGCATCCTCAAAGCCTGCGGACGTGCTGCGCAGGTGGTGGTCTACAGCTATAGCAGCACTAGCCATATCTGGTGGAATCAGATCAGCTCCAAGGTGGCGCGTGCGCGCAACCTGACGGTCATCAATATCAGCGCTGCCAGCAGCGAAGCGTTGAGCAAGCTGGCACAACGCAATATGCAGCTGCAATGCACGATTCAGGACGCGCAGATCTGGCTTACTGCCAACGATGAAACCGTCGAGGTTGAGTTCAGTGTAAGCAACGTCTAGGAAATGCCCGCACTGCACTATCTATACGCTGCCGGAAGAAAGTTCCGCTGATGAACCTTACGCCAAGCGGTTATCACCAAGGTTGCCGGTTACAGCGGCTTTCAAGCTGTCATTGCTGATCGCGGGCGACACGCACAGCGCGCCCCAGATCAACCACCGACATGGCATAAAAGAAGCTGCGGTTGTACTTGGTGATGGCAAAGAAGTTATCTGTGCCGAGCCAATATTCAGTGGCTCCCTGTCCATTCTGCAAATCGATCAGACCGTAGCTCGGCTCGGCCGGTGGCGGCACTGTTGGCACCACGCCGGCAGCCATCAAATCATCCAGTGAGTATTTTGCCTCCAGGCCTTGACCGATGAAAGCCTGCCAGCGATTTTCGGCGCTGGTGTCGGTCGACAATGTCGCCGGGAATACGATCGGCATACCGGTTTTCCAGCCGTGCTCTGACAAATAATGGGCAATGCTGCCGATGGCGTCGATGGGCGAGTTGCGCAGGTCCACCTTGCCGTTGCCGTCAAAATCCACGCAATACTGGCGAATGCTGCTCGGCATGAATTGTGCCCAGCCGATAGCGCCGGCATATGAACCCAGCAAGCTAAATGGGTCGATCCCCGATTCCCGCGCAAACAGCAGTGCGTTTTCCAGTTCGCCTCGGAAGTACGCCATGCGGGCATCCCGCGTAGGTGTGTTGGGATAGTCGAAAGCGAGCGTTGTAATCGCATCCATCACGCGGAAATTGCCGACATTGCGGCCATACACGGTCTCAACGCCGACGATGCCGACGATGATTTCGGCTGGCACGCCATACTGCGATTCTGCGCGCTTTAATGCGTCGGCATAGGTAGTCCAGAATTCCACCCCGGCCTTGATGCGTGCCGGCTCGACAAAACGCGCGCGATAGGCTGCCCAGTTTTTGGGCTTACTTGCTGGTGCCGGCCTCATTAATTTGATTGCGCTGTCGACATAGCGCACCTTATTAAAGGTTGCGACGAGGTCGTCTCTGTCGAAACCATTTTTCTGGACCATTTGATCGATAAAAGCCGAGACTTCTTTCCATTCTGCGAAGTTGGCGAATTCGCCGTCGTCGGCGGCAGAGCTGCTGGCTTTACGTATTTTTGCCGATGGCGATTTGCTTTGATTGCTTGTTTGAGCTTGCGCGGCCGGATAGATCGAGAGCGCCAGTGCGAGGGTGCAAAGTTGAGCGATTTTATGGAGACCTGCGGAAGATTTCATCGACATTGGGAGAGCAGTAATTTTAGTTGCGCCATCAAAGACGCTGGCGGAATATTTTTCTTGTCGTGAGCGTCGCCATAGTCGGCGCCGTAACGCAAGGTTTCGTACAAACTGATGAAACGTGAGACCCCATTTTTTGTCGCAGGCGACAGCGGCGAATCAGCTGCACACAGACGGCTTTCGTAGGTGCGCGGCCCTTCGTACTGTTGACGTGGGATACCGCGTCTAGCCATCTGGGTGCACAGTGCCGAGTATAATGTATCGAGTCGATCCCGCCGGTTTCGTGCCAGCAGTAAAGGCAGTGTTACCGAGCCTGTTGCCACGGCACCGATAGCGAACATCAGTAGCGTCAGACTACGCCAGTCGAATTCACCTAAGCCTAGCCAGCGCATGAAACTTTGCTGGCGTGCTGGTGTGTAATTGAGAACCCATTGATTCCAGCTGTTGCCTAACGCCTCCCAATTGGCGCGCGCGATCAATGCGGCCTCACTCAATGCCGACCACCAGTTGCTTTTGCCAAGCGCCGGTCCGAGCAGGCGACCGAAGAATGAGCGCGGCAGCACGTTGCTTAGCTGGGTTTCAACGCGGTTCGGTGCGACTGCTGCGGTTGGATCGACGCGTACCCAGCCTTGCGACGGCAGCCAGACTTCGGCCCAGGCGTGTGCATCGGATTGGCGTACCGTCATCATCTTATCGACCGGATTGGTCTCGCCACCCTGATAGCCGGTGACCACGCGCGCCGGAATCCCGGCTGCACGCATGAGGAAAACAAATGAACTGGCGTAGTGTTCGCAAAAACCGGCGCGGCTGGAAAACAAGAAGTCGTCGACGCTATCCCGTCCAAGTAGCGGTGGCTCCAGCGTATAGCTGAAATTTTCGCTCCGGAAGAAATGCAATACCGCCGCCACCAGGGCGCGCTCGCTGGGCGCTTTTGCGCGCAGGTCGGCAGCAAATTCTCTGCTGCGTGGATTGACGTTTGGCGGCAGAGCCAGCGCCTGCTGGAGCTCGGCCCGATCGTTGTGGTCAGCTACCGGCGGTGCCAGGTTCGAAACCACATCGTAACGAATCCGATCACCAATCATACGGGCGGCGCGAAGTTGGTGATCGACAGTCATGCTGGTTGAGATTCCATCAAGCCGCGGTGGCATTTGCGGTGTTTCGAGCGCGAATAGCCAGCGCTGGCCGTTGGGTTCCATCGTGATTTGCTGGCGTACAGATGTTGCCGCAGACCGTGGCGCAATCGCCGCGGCTGCGCTGTCGCTATCGACGGCAACACGCCTTGTCAAACCCGGGGTCCAGGTTCTGCCGTCAAAATGGGTCAGCACCACGCCGCGCCAGTACAGCTTGGAGGGCGGCGGTTGCGGGTCGAGAAATTTGACCCGGAAAGCGATGTCGTCGGACAAGGCAAGCTGCGCGATATTTCCCGGCGACATACTGTCCGACAAGCCGCTGCGGCCGCCGTGGGCATCACCCGGCAGACCCCAGAGAGGACCTTGAATGCGTGGGAACAGCAAGAACAGGGTGAGCGTCAACGGCAGCGCCATGGCCAGCATCATGCTGCCCAGGCGCAGGCGTTGCTTGAGCGGCGGCTGGACGCCGATATACTGAAATGACAGTTGCGTCGTCAGGATCAGCAACAGTGTGACGATCATCCACAGCAGCGATGACAGCGATTGCGAATAGAAAAATGTAGTCAACAACAGAAAAAAACTCAGCAGCAGTACCACGAACAGATCGCGCCGGGCGCGCATCTCCAGCAGCTTGAAGGTCAGCAGCAGCACCAGCATCGCCACTCCGGCATCGCGGCCGAGTAGTGTGTGGAAGTCGAGATATATACCGCCCATGCACAACATCGCCAGCGGCAGTAGTAGCCACATCGGTGGCAATCGCTGGCCGCGCATGGTGATCGCGGCGCGCCACAACAGCAAGCCGCTGCAGATTGCCGAGGTCCACCATGACAGATGCACAAAGTGTGGCAGCTGCAACATGGCGCAGGCGCATAGCAGCAGCAAGGTGTCGCTTTTGTCACGCGGCAGGTTGTGCAGGTAAGCGCTGGTGTTGCGGAAAATCTGCGTACTTTCCAATTCGGCTTTAAGATGCTGGACCGGGGTTGTCGTCATGTTGCGTCTCCATACAAGGCCAGTGCGCGTAGGCAGGCTTGCCGATGCAGGGGGCCTAGCGCGGCCTCGTAATGCGTCTCGCCAAGACGAAATGCATAGGGCAACTGTCGCGCTTCCGCTTCCAGTATCCAGCGCGTCATGCGCGACAGTTTGGCTTCGATGTCCATGCCGTAGGGCAGCGCGACGTAATCGATCAGCAGATCGCTCAGCGCGCCGCCCTCGAATTGCTTGACGATCAGTTTGGCATCGTCGTCCGTATCCAGTCTGGCGATTTGGCGCCAGGCGAAGTGCTTGAGCGAGTCACCCGACTGATAGGCGCGGATGCCGGCAAAATCCTGGTGTCCGGCAGAGCCGCTGCCGTCACTTCTTGCCATTGGTGCCAGCGGCAGCGGCGGTGTCGATGCCGACGATTCCGGTTGCGGATAAACCAACGCCCGACAATCCGGCTGCCAATAGCTCCAAGCGCGCAGCAGGCCAAGCGGGAAGCTGGTTTGCAGCCGGACCCTGGGAGCGGCGCGCCAGCCGCGACGGCTCGTGGTGACCGCTAGCGTGACATTGCTGGTCGCATGCGCAGCAACGTCAAGGGGCTGTTCCAGCGCCGGCAGATCAGCGCCGACGAAGCCAAGGCGGATCGCGTAGCGCGGATGTTTACGGCGATTGATCACTTGCAGCTCGAATATTGCGTCTTCGCCTGAAAAAACAGGAGCCGTCTTGCCTGTGCGCAGATGCAGATAGGCCAGGTTGCGGAAGGTAAGATGCATGTCGATGATGGCGCATGCTGCCAGCAGAAAGGTCAAGCCAAAACCGAGACTGAGGTTGTAGTTGATGGATGCCAGGAACAGCAGCAGCAGGCTAACGGCAAATGCCAGTCCGGGCCGGCTCGGCACAATGAACACCCGACGTTGGTTCAGGAATACCTCGCCCGGCTCAGCTGCGCGCAGTTGAAACAAAGACTGGTTGAGCCAATGCCGGAGTTTTTTGCGTAGCGATGTCAGCATAGGTGGGCGGAGCAGGCCGGGGTGATAATGTACAGCGCCCTAAACTGCGACTGATTGCATCAGTTGCAGCACCAGGTCGCGGCCACCAAGGGCGCTGCCGCTATGCGATTTGAGCGGTCGCATGCGGTGCGCGGCGACCGGTACCAGCACCGCCTGGACATCTTCCGGAATTACGTGATTGCGGCCTTCCAGCGCTGCCCAGGCGCGCGCAGCCTGTAGCAATGCAATTGCTGCACGCGGACTCATGCCCTCGGCAAACAGGCCGCTCTGGCGCGATGAGTGGGCCAGCGCCCGCACGTAATCGATCAGTTTGCTTGATGTATGAATTTGTTTCAATGCTTGTCGCGCTTCGATCAATTCGGCCGGTTGCATCACAGGCAAGATCGATTTCAGGAGAACCCGCCGGTCTTCACCCATCAGCAGTGCGCGTTCGGCAGTTGCGTCCGGATAGCCGAGCGAGAGGCACATCAGAAAACGATCGAGTTGTGATTCCGGCAAGGCAAAGGTGCCGATCTGGTGGGCCGGATTCTGGGTGGCGATGACGAAGAACGGGTCCGGCAAGTCACGGGTAATGCCTTCCGCCGTGACCTGCCGTTCTTCCATCGCCTCGAGC
>NZ_JBIIVN010000127.1:0-7634 GCF_044339385.1 Collimonas sp.
CCGGGTATTCCTGGACGGTTCCCGGAATGTACAGTTTCGTGTCGCCCAGGTCGCGTATTCGCGGTGCGAAGCGAAATCCGAGCATGTGCATCAGCGCGAACACGTGGTCAGTGAAGCCGGCCGTGTCCGTGTAGTGCTCCTCGATGCGCAAATCCGACTCGTGGTAAAGCAGCCCGTCGAGCACATAGGTCGAATCGCGCATGCCGACGTTGACCATTTTGGTGCTGAACGGCGCGTATGTGTCCGAAATATGGGTGTAGACCATCTTCCCCGGTTCGGCGCCGTACTTCGGATTGATGTGGCCGGTGCTTTCGGCCCGGCCGCCGGCGCGGAAGCGCTGGCCATCCGACGACGAGGTGCTTCCGTCGCCCCAATTCGCGGCGAACGGGTGGCGAAACTGGACATTGACGAGATCGGCCAGACCGGCCGAATACGTTTCGTCGCGGATATGCCATGCCTGCAGCCACGACAGTTTCGAGTAATTCGCACCCGGGCTCGATTCCGCCATCTTGGTCAGTCCGAGGTTGATCGCGTCGGCCAGGATCGCCGAAAGCAGTAACGTCCGGTCTTGGACCTGCGCGCCGCTTTTCAGGTGCACGAAGTGGCGGGTGAACCCGGTCCAGCCGTCCACATCCATCAGCAACTCGGTGATTTTGATGCGCGGCAGAAGATTGCTGCTTTGGTCGATCAGCGCCTGCGCCGCTTCCGGCACGATCGGATCCTGCGGCGTGATTTTCAAGCCTGTGGCGCTGATGATCGCGTCGGGGAGCTCGTTGGCCAGCGCGAGCCGGTTAACCGTGCTCAGTTGCTGGTTCAGCAGCAGCACGCGCTCAAGCAGGTACTGGTCGAGGTCGGGATTGATCGCAATGGGCAGTGCGCGCGCCTTTTGGAGTGCGCTGAATTTGTCCGGCGGCAGCATATAGTCTTCGAAATCCCGGAACTGGCGCGAGCCCAGAACAGAGATATCGCCAGAGCGCAGGGCATTTTTCAGTTCCGAGAGCGCACAAATTTCGTAGAAACGGCGATCGACGCCCTCGCGGGTGAAGACCAGCGGCTTCCACCGTGTCTTGATGAAGGAGGTCGGGGCATCCTCCGGCACTTTGCGCGATCCGGTCGCGTTCATCTCGCGCACCACGTCGATGGCGTCCAGGACCGCTTGCGCCGCCTTCAGCTTGAGCACGTCCAGGAACTCGGGTGTATACCGGCGCAACGTGCCATATTGCTCCCCGATCAGAGACAGATGGTCGAACGTTTGCGGCTGGGCCAGTTGGGCCGCTTCGGTCACACTTTGTTCGAACTCGCTCCACGGCAGCACTGTTTCGATGGCGGCATACGGATCGCCGCCCGATTCCTTCGCCGCGACCAGCGCCCGGCCAATGCGCGAATACAGCCGCACCTTGTCGTTAAATGCCTTGCCTTGCTTTTGGAACTCCTGCTGATGCTTGTTCTTGGCGGCGCTGAAAAGTTTGACCATAATCCGGTCGTGCAAATCGATCAACTCATCGATGACGGTGGCCATGCCCTCGATCACGAGCGCGACCAGGGTCGCGTAACGTCGCTCGTCCTCGAAATCGCCAAGATCACGCGGCGTCATCTGCGCGCCTTCCCGCGCCATTTTCAGCAGCCGGTTCTGGTGGATCTGGCGGCCGATCCCGTCCGGTAAAGCGAGCGACTGGAATATCTTGAGGCGTTCGATGTGCTCCCGCACGTAGCGGGAATTTGGTCTCAACGGCGACTGACGCAGCCATACCAGCCAGGTGAGATTGATATCCGGCGCAACGTTGAGCAGGTTGTCCAATCCGCGCAGATGGTGCGGCTGCAGCGGTTCCAGCAGTATCCGGTAAATGCGCCGGTTGGCGCGCGTCACCGCTTCCGCGCAGGCCCGCTCAATGACCGACAGTGCCGGCAGAATGATGCGCCGCTGCCGTAATGTGTCCAAAGCTTGCTCCGCGAGTACCAGCCCTTTGTCGGTCTGCATGGCGAGGTCGGCAAGGCTATGCACCAGCGTGCGGAAGTCAGGCAGACCAAATGCGAACAGGCTGAAGTAGGCGCGGAGTTCCTGAAAGTGTTCGCGTCGCGTTTCGTCGCGCGCGCCATACTGAGGCCATGCGGCGGCGTCGCTGCGTATTTGCCGGGCGATCCAGTCGATTACCGGGTCCGGCACCAGCATGTCGCTGGCCAGAGCGTATCCCGGATAACGCAGCAGGCAAAGCTGAACAGCGAAGCCAAGACGGTTGGCGTCGCCGCGACGCTGCCGGATCAGGGATAAATTGGACTCGGTAAAGCTGTAGTGCCGGATCAGATCGTCTTCCCCTTCGGGTAAGGCAATCAGGTTGTCCCGCTCAGTGGCGGACAGAATGGAACGGCGGGGCATGCGGGCTCCTGGGCCATTTGATTGCGCAAACGTTCGTTTGCGCAATCAAATGGCCGCACACGATTCCTATGGCGTTTACAGGGTGCGTAAATGTATTGCATAATGATCGCCATTGGCAATAGGTTTGTGCCGAACGAATTGTATTGAGGAGCAAGCAGGTGGAACCGCAAGACGTGCAAGCTGCAGCAGTGACGACCGGCCTGGTCGGCGACATCCGCGTCCTGATCGGCGAAGCGCGGGCGGGACTGGCCGCCACGGTCAATTCGGCCTTGACCATGCTGTACTGGCGCATTGGCCGGCGCATATGCGCCGAGGTGCTCCAAGGGGAGCGGGCCAGCTACGGCGAACAGATCGTCGCTTCGCTGGCGCGACAATTGGAAGCCGAACACGGGCGCGGTTTTGGTGCCAAGAACCTGCGCCACATGCTGCGCTTTGGCGAGGTGTTCGAGGCCGAAGAAATTGTCTACGCACTGAGTAGACAATTGAGCTGGACCCATTTGCGTAGCCTGATCTACCTCGACGACCCCCTCAAGCGGGAGTTCTATCTGGAAATGTGCCGCAGCGAGGGCTGGAGCACCCGCACTTTACAGGGCCGGCTCGATTCCATGCTGTTCGAGCGCACGGCACTCTCGCGCAAGCCCGACGAATTGCTGACGAGCGAACTGGCGACCCTGCGCGATCAGGGGGTGCTCGGCCCGAACCTCGTTCTGAAGGATCCCTACGTGCTGGACTTTCTGGGGCTGCGCGATCGCTACCTTGAAAAAATCTAGAAGACGCCATCCTGCGGGAATTGGAGCATTTCCTGTTGGAGCTGGGGGCCGGTTTCAGCTTTGTTGCCCGCCAAAAACGGCTACAAATCGACAACAACGATTTTTACATTGACTTGCTGTTCTACAATCGCCGCTTGCGGCGCCTGGTCGCCATCGAACTGAAGCTCGGCGAATTCAAGGCGGCCGACAAGGGCCAGATGGAGCTCTACCTGCGCTGGCTGGTCAAACACGAACAAGAGCCGGGCGAAGCGCCGCCGCTAGGCATTATCCTTTGCACAGGCAAGAACAGTGAACAGATAGAACTGCTGGAACTTGACCAAAGCGGCATTCACGTCGCCGAGTACCTGACCGGCTTGCCGTCCCGGCAATTGCTGGAGCAAAAGCTGCATGAGGCGGTGGCGCTATCGAGGGCGCGGCTGGAAAATCGGCCCGGCCCGGCCGTAACCGAAGTCAAGTAAGAAAGGGCTGCCCCATGCGAATCGGTTATGCCCGCGTCTCCACCCTGGACCAGGACAACACGGCACAGATCAAGGCGTTGAACGCGGCCGGATATTCGAGGAGAAGGCGTCGGCGGGCCGTTGGGACCGTCCAGAACTGAGCCGCCTGCTCGATCAGTTGCGCAAGGACGATGTGCTGGTCGTCTGGAAGCTCGACCGCCTGTCACGCTCACTCAAGGAGGTGCTGACCCTCATGGAGACTGTGGAAAAGGCGGGCGCGGGATTCCTCAGCCTGACCGAAGCCGTCGACACCACGTCGCCGGCCGGGCGCATGATGATGCAGATCGTGGGATCGTTCGCCGAGTTCGAGCGCGCCATGCTGCACGAACGCACCCGCAGCGGCCTGTTGGCCGCGCGCGCAGAAGGCCGCATCGGCGGCCGCCGTCCCAAACTCACCCCAACGCAACAAAAGGAAATTGTGCACCTGGTCGACTCCGGTCAGAAAACCGCCGCCGATTCGGCACGGCTGTTCAATGTTCATCCGTCCACGGTGGCGCGACTGCTGGCCCGCAACAAACCAACAAACTAGTTGGGGAAGCCGAAAAATCCTTAGTGTACAATTTTCCCGTTTACCCTGCTCTCCCCATCAAGCTTCCCCATTTTCCATCTCAAGCTCATCCAAAACAGTGAGCAGCGGGAAATTCAAATGGTGCATCAACTCCCGCACGAACACCACCGTTGTATAAAAACGTGCCGTGGCGGGAAGCAATTCTTGGGGTGACGATTGCCCCATCGATTGCATCACCAAGCGGCTGAACGTTTGCTCCACTGCATCCACATGCAGCTCGCGGCGTGATCCTGCTGTTACGCCACTGACCTGGGCCAGCTCATGCAGATCAGCCGCGCTTGTGTATAACGGCGCACCGACGGGAAGATGCGTCTGTGCCGCCTGGATATGGTCTTCGGCCCACTCAATGGCGCGCTCCAAGGAGCCTGCGTCCAAGGTATCGCCTTTGAAAAACAGCTCACCCATGGCCTCATGCCCGACCTCAATGCGGGCAAGAACGACGTCACCGGCCTCTCCTCGATCCGGACAACCATGGAACTCTGCCGTGTGTGAGCCAAGCGTCAAGCGTAAAGATGAGACCATTATTTACTCCTTAGTCAAATGTCGTTTTACCCAAATCGTCGCCGTGTCGGAGAGGATGCGCCCATCCAGGCGGGCGCCCGCCGGCAGGCGTAACCAGCTCCAGGCGCGCAAGGTGTCTGCGCCGTCTTGCATCTGCCCTTGCAGCACCAACAATTCTGCGCCGTGGGGAAAAGTTTCTTGCCAGATCTGGTCGCGTTGCCAATATTCGGCAGTGACGGTTTCGCGCGCATCATGTTGCAAGTCTTGGACCAGTACCCCGGGGCGCTGGGCATCGCGGTGTTGGGGCGCGTGACCCAGGTCAACCTCGACAAACCGGCGGTCGTGGGCATCGAATTGGCGCAACTTGACAAAAATGACGGTACCCGGTTGCGAGCCTGGCGTGTGTCGACTGCCCGGTGGATTGCGCACGTAGCGGCCCGCCGGGTGGTCGCCCATTTCGTCTTGAAACACGCCATCGAGCACCAAATACTCCTCGCCCATGTCGTGCGTATGTGCTGGGAACATCGAGCCCTTGGCGTAGCGCACGATGGTGGTGGCCTGCGCCACTTCGTCGCCAATGCGCGCCAGCATGCGCCGCTCGACGCCCGCTTGGGGTGACGCCACCCAGGGCAAATCCTGGGCATGCACCAAGGCACGGATGGTGTTGTCGGCATGGATCAGCATAGGGCCTCCGCACGCCATTCTTGCAGGACCATTTCGGCGGAGCGCGCCGCGCCCTCGAGGTAACCGTTGAAGTCGTCGGCGAATTCGGACCCGGCCAAATAGACCAAACCGTCCCACGGCGCAGGCAGCTTTCTGGGTGGTTGCGTGGGGTGGCTGTTGACCGGCAAGGCATCCGCGGGCGTCGCGGTGTGCGGGTCCTGTGCCCAATCTTTGAGGTGGACCCATTGCGGCTGGGCCGCTTGAGGCCCGAACAATCGGGCGAGCTGTTGCAGGCTGCGTTGAATCAACTCGGTCTCTCCCATTTTGGCGCGCCATGGCGCAGGGATCCCCACAAAACCAAAGAGCGCAGCCGATTGGCCTGACGCGTCGCTGGCATCGTGGATTTCCACCAACGGTCCGGCCTGGCTGGCGCCGTGGCCCGACAAGCCGGCCTCGCGCCAGAAGGGCGCTTTGTAGGAGGCCACCAATTTGGCTTGCCCCGCCATCCACGTGGGCGAGCGCTGCCACTGCGTGGTCAGGCTCGTCGGTAGCTCTGGTTCCCAGCGGATGCGTTCGGCCAAGAGGCGCGGCGGCAACGTGATGATCACCGAGGACCCGCGCCACTCCTGTTGGCCCTGCGGGCCGTCCACAATCACGGCCACCGCGTTTTCAGACTCATGGCGGATCAACGTAGCCTGTGCGTTGAACAACATCTGGGTACGTTCCAGGCGCGCCGTCAGCGCGTTCAAGAGCGCCACCGCGCCCCCTTCCCAGCGCTGGGAAGGGGGTTCTTGCGCGTAAGTCGATTCATTGCGCCGCACATCGTGGTTCTGCATTTCCATGACGGCCGCGCCGCGTTGGTGTTGCGGGAAGAGCTTCAGACCCAGCGTGGCGCTCCAGTGGCTGAGTCGTTCATTTATCCCGGGCCATACCCAACTGGGGCCCAGGTCGACAAACGGTGCGCTGGTGTGAGCGGCATCGCTGAGCACGCGCCCCCCGATGCGGTCGCGCGACTCGATCAACAGCACCGATTGCCCCTGTTGCTCCAACAAGTACGCACTCAGCAGGCCGGCCAGACCCGCGCCGACGACGATCACGGCGTCTGGCGGGGCACTGAAATAAGGGTTCATCACAGGGATCCTTTGCGGATTCAATAACTGCCGCCCTGGGGGCGCAGGTCAAGCTCCTGAGTCCAGGTGCTTTGGGGTTGGTGAAAGAGTTGCCAGTAGACCTCTGCCAAGTCGGTGGGGATCATGCTGCGCCGCTGCTGTGCGGAGCTAAATCGCTGCTGAGTTTTGTCCGACCAGATCAAACCGTCAAGAATGGTGTGAACCACATGGATGCCCTCGCTGCCATGCTCACGCGCCAAACCTTGCGCGAGTCCGCGCAGGGCAAACTTGGCGCTGCTGAACGCGGAAAAGTGGGGCTCCGCCCGCAGGCTGCCTGAGGCACCGCTAAAAATGAGACACCCGCCGCCTTGCGTGCGCAAAAGGGGAATGGCTTGCTGTGCAACATTGACGGCGGTCAAGGTCATCGACCGCCAGACCTGCTCAAACGTTTCTGGCTCGGTCTCCAGAAAGGCACTGCGGTGAAATTGCATGGCGTTGTGAATGACGCCCGCCAGCGGTTTGCTGGGGTCCAGTCCGTTAAAGAGTTCTGCGGTGGCGTGAGCATCGCTCAAGTCGACGTGGGTATGCCCCGCACCGTGTCGAGAGACGGCAATCACGTCGTAGCCGCCGGCACGGAAGCGGTCTTGGATCGCCTGCCCCAGGCCACCGCTGCTGCCGGCGATCAGAATGGTTTTCACTTGCATGGGTGTTCTCCTTTGAGCGAGCATTGGCGGCTGTGTGGCCGCTTGTGAAAGTAAAGATGCCTCGTTTGACCCGCTCAGCACGCTTTTCAGTCGTCGCACCGAACGGGTCAAAATTGCTCGATCAGCTTTGGAGTCGCAAGGCCAAAGCTTCGGCCAGAGGCGGCGCGGAGGCGGGGCTTTGCCCCGTCATCAAAGCACCATCGATGACCACGTTGGCTTCCCAGTTGGTTTTGCTCTGGTACTTTGCACCGCGGCCTTTGAGCTCGTCTTCCAACGAGAACAGGAGGTGTTCGAGCAACTCGATTTCGGTGTCTTCGTCATTCTTGAAACCGGTCAAATTGACGCCCTTCACCAAATACTCGCCGTTGGGCAGTTTCACGTCGCGCAAAATGGCGGGGGCATGACACACCATCGCGATGGGGCGGTTGCTGGTGTAAAAATCCTGGAT
>NZ_JBIIVN010000128.1:0-7619 GCF_044339385.1 Collimonas sp.
GGCAAGATCAACAGCAACACCAAGAGCAACAGAAAAACCGGGACAGCGCCGCGCAGCTGTATTGGAGGCAGGAAGTGCTTCTTAAACTATGCAGATATTTGTCTGGACAGATGGGTCCACTTTAGGTTGCACTTCCCCGCTATGCGATTGCAGCCAATCGCTGATGATCTGACGAATATCATCGACGTTGTCCGGCAAATAACGCTGCAGCCAGGCTGGCAGTTGGGTACGGGCCTGATCCACCACCATCAGTTTCGCTTGCAACAACTGCAGGCGGTCAGGGCCGCCGTGGAAGAATGCGACCAGGCCGAAAATAACCAAAGTCAGCAATCCGATAATGATCGCCGACAGGAATACTACGGAAATCAGATGCGCCCGCTCGCTGGTGAGGCGGCGCTGGACGAACGGTGTCAGTGCCCGGACCAATTCGTAGACCAGCAAACCGGCTAGTAACCCCGTCAGCATGTGCAAGGCCATCACCAGAAACAGCACGCCGATGGCAAGCAGCCAGGCCGCAAGGCGGAACGGCGGCAACTCGGTAATTACCGCGCGCAATTGCAAGCCGTCAGGAGGCGATTGAGAACCATTTTTTGATTGGGAGGCCATATTGGGACTTATCTAGACGCCAGCGCAAACGCATAAGATACGTAAGGCATTTTGGGGCTTGCAGATTATCGTGATCACTGAAGTGCTCCGTGTAACAAGTCGTCTTCATAGTGCAAAGCACGACAGAAATGCTGCAAATCGCCGGGGAAAGATCAAACCGCATGGCAGAGCCCAGCGCCCTGCCATGCCTGCGCTACGCAACTACAGGGCCGCAGCTTTGAGGGCGGCAGCCTTGTCGGTACGCTCCCAGGTGAACTCCGGCTCTTCCCGGCCGAAATGTCCATACGCCGCGGTCTTTTGGTAAATCGGACGCAACAGGTCGAGCATTTGCACGACGCCCTTCGGACGCAGGTCAAAATGTTCCAGCACCAGTTGCGCCAGCTTTTCGTCGCTGACCTTGCCGGTGCCGAAGGTGGTGACCATCACCGAAGTTGGCTTGGCGATACCGATTGCATACGAAATCTGGATCTGGCAGCGTTGCGCGAGGCCGGCAGCAACGATGTTTTTCGCCACGTAGCGGCCGGCATAAGCGGCCGAACGATCAACCTTGGATGGATCCTTGCCGGAAAACGCGCCGCCGCCATGCGGAGCCGCGCCGCCGTAGGTATCGACAATGATTTTGCGGCCGGTAAGGCCGCAATCGCCTTGCGGACCGCCGATTACGAAGCGGCCGGTTGGATTGATCAGGTAACGCGTATTCTGCAGCCACTCCTGCGGCACCACCGGCTTGATGATTTCTTCGATTGCCGCTTCTTCAATCGCGCGATGCGCCATTTCCGGTGCGTGCTGGGTTGACAACACCACGGTATCGATTGCCACCGGTCGGCCATCGACATATTTCAATGTAACCTGAGATTTGGCATCCGGGCGCAGCCACTGCAGGCGACCGTCCTTGCGCAATTGCGATTGGCGCTCGACAATCCGGTGCGCATAATAAATCGCCGCCGGCATCAGCTCGGGCGTTTCATCGCAAGCGTAACCGAACATCAGGCCCTGGTCGCCCGCGCCCTGGTCAAGGTCGAGCCCCTTGCCTTCATCGACACCCTGAGCGATATCAGGCGATTGCTTGTCGTAACCGACCAGCACCGAGCAGCTCTTGTAGTCGATACCGTAATCAGCATTGTCGTAGCCGATACGCTTGATGGTTTCGCGCGCTATGGCGATGTAATCGACATTGGCATGGGTGGTAATTTCACCGGCGAGCACGACCAACCCGGTGTTGCACAGGGTTTCTGCGGCGACGCGTGCGAGTGGATCCTGAGTGAAAATTGCATCGAGAATCGCGTCCGAGATTTGATCTGCGACCTTGTCGGGATGACCTTCCGAGACGGATTCCGAAGTAAAGAGGTATTCATGTGCCATTGCAAGCTCCAACAAAAACAAAAACAGTGGTGACCATGTCGCAGTCAATTCTGTTGAGCCTGCGACGCTTTAGCGAAATTTGTATGCCGCCTCGCAAGTTGTCTATTAACTCGGCGGATAGTGCAGAATATTAGGTGCTACATATTAATATTAAAATTAACATATTGCATTCAATGCTCCGATTTGACTCCCAAAATACTGAATCAACGGTATTTCGAGATCGGACAATTGTGCTATTTTACGCCACTTGAGAAAAAATCGCTAAAACCCCGGGGGGGTTGCGCTCTTATCCAGCCACTAATCCAGCCACTTATTTAGCTCTCCCAGGGCTTCCCCAATGCTTGTAACACTATTCCGCCTGTTATCCGCGCTACCGCTGCCGTTTCTGCACGCCTTAGGAAGCGTCAGCGGCTGGCTGGTTTATGTCGTGTCGGCATCGTATCGCAACAAACTCAAGGACAACCTGTTCCGCGCCGGTTACTCCAGCCACCTGTCGCACGTCATCAGGGAATCCGGCAAAAGCATGTTTGAACTACCGTTCATATGGTGCGCATCGCCGCAACGGGTACTGCGCACCGCCACCATCGAAAACTGGGAGCTCGCTCAAGCGGCTCTGGATGCCAAGACCGGGGTGATTTTTCTGACGCCGCACCTCGGTTGCTTTGAAATCATCGCCCAGGCAATCGCCGCCAGGACATCGCTGACCGCACTCTATCGCCCGCCGCGCAAGGCCGCGCTGAAGCCGTTGATCGAAGGCGCACGCGCACGCCATAATCTATTGCTGGCACCGGCCAATCTTGCCGGTGTCCGTACCTTATTCAAGGCGCTCAAGAGGGGCCAGGCAATTGGCCTGCTACCGGACCAGGTGCCACAGAACGGCGAAGGCATCTGGGTCGATTTCTTTTGCCGGCCGGCCTACACCATTACGCTACCGGCCAAGCTACAGCAGATGAGTGGTGCGCCGCTGATTCTGTCGTACGCCGAGCGCCTGCCCTACGGCCGCGGCTATGTTATTCGTTTCGTGCCCTTCGACGGTAACCTGGGAGAAACGCCGGAGCAGCAGATGCTGGCCATCAACCATGCGATGGAACGATTGATTGCGCGTTGCCCGGCACAATATATCTGGAGCTACAACCGCTACAAGACCCCACCCGGTGTTACAGCGCCTCCCAAGACTCCACAGACCACAAAGAGGGATGCATGATAGCCTTGATCGGCCTGCTATGGCTGGCGCACTTCCTGCCGCTATGGATTCTGGGACCGCTGGGTGAAGCGCTGGGCTCGCTGCTGTTCATCATCATGAAACCGCGGCGGCATATCACACTGACCAATCTGGCCGCTTGCTTTCCCGACATGCCACAAGCCGAGCGCAGAGATCTGGCGCGCCGCCATTTCCAGGCCTACTCGCGCAGCGTGCTGGAGCGCAGCGTGTTGTGGTGGGCTTCGGAACAACGTTTGCGACGCCTGATCCAGATCGACTCAGCACTGCCGCTCGACACCTTGCAGGCAGGTCCGACGATTTTACTGTGCCCGCATTTCGTTTGCCTGGAAATCCCCGGCATAGCGCTGGTGCTCAATTCATCGCTTTCTATCTGCACCATCTATAGCCGCCAGCAGGACGCCGTGGTTGACGCCGCGTTGCTAAAGGGCCGTTCGCGCTTCCGGCCGGTTAAATTATTTTCCCGCGAGAAAGGCGTTAAACCGATCATCCGGGCGATGCGCGAGGGTTATCCTTTCATCATGCTGCCGGACATGGATTTTGGTCTCAAAGATGCCGAGTTCGCCCCTTTCTTCGGCGTCCCGGCGGCGACCTTGACGGCGACCGCACGTATCGCCGCCGCCGCCAAGGCCAATGTGGTGCCGATGATCGCTACCTTCCTTCCCGGCTACCAAGGTTGGAAGGTGACTTTCTATCCGGCCTGGGAAAACTATCCCGGCGACGATATCAGCGAAGCCACGCGCCGCATGAATGCCTTTATCGAAGAGCGCGTGCTGGAAGCACCGGCCGAATACTTTTGGGCGCACAAACGCTTCAAGACGCGCCCGCCCGGAAAAGCAAGCATTTACTAACCCCAATCCTGGACCAATCTGCTGCCGCGCGACACCTTCTGCGCGCCGTCCAGCATTGCGCCATCGCTTCCCTCATAATAAAGCCATGAAACTCAAATTCACCAAAATGCACGGCGCCGGCAATGATTTTGTCGTCATCGATGCAATTCATCAGCACATCGACTTTACCCCGGCCCAATGGCAGCGTTTGGCCGACCGCCGCTTTGGCGTTGGCGCCGACCAGATGCTGCTGGTGGAAAAGGCGCAGGCCGACAACGTCGATTTCCGTTATCGCATCTACAACGCAGACGGCGGCGAAGTCGAGCAATGCGGCAATGGTGCACGTGCATTCGTCAAGTTCGTCACCGACAAGGGCCTGACCGACAAGCGCCAGATCCGCGTACAAACCATGTCCGGCATCATCGAGCCGAAGCTGGAAAGCGACGGCCGCATCACGGTCGACATGGGGGCGCCGATCCTGACCCCGGCAGAAGTGCCTTTCGACACCAGCAATCTGGCCGGCCGTACGGTGGGCGAAGATGTCGTCTGGCCGCTCGACATCCATAATAAGCAAGTGTTGATATCGGTGGTATCAATAGGCAATCCGCATGCGGTGCAGGTCGTCGACGACAGCGAAGCGGCGGCGGTACTGACCGACGGCCCGGCAATCGAACATCATCCGCGCTTTCCGAAACGCGTCAACGCCGGCTTCATGCAGATTATCGATCGCCAGCAGATCAAACTGCGCGTATTTGAACGCGGCGCCGGCGAAACGCTGGCTTGCGGCACCGGGGCCTGCGCGGCTGTGGTGGCCGGGATTCGCCGCGGCCTGCTGGACTCACCGGTCAAGGTACAAACCCACGGCGGCGAACTATCGATTGCCTGGGCTGGCGCCAACCTCCCGGTGCATATGACTGGCCCGGCTGTTTCCGTCTTCGAGGGTGAAATCGAAATCGACAAGGCCACCTGAATTCAGCGTCCAGGCCCGGACTCACTGGGAAATACGCGTCAGTCTGAGCCCGCGTGCTGCGGCACCAGCGCCTTAAAGCGGTAAAGGCGCTGCCGGTAATTACCCTCCGGTCCATTTGGCCCGCAATCGACATCTTCGAACAAACGAGCGATCCGGCTCAACGCCTGGCGCTCGTCGCCGGTCTGAATCAATATCAGACGCCGTTTGCTGCGGGCGTACTGGGAACGTATATCTATCGCCAGACAATGACCGCAATCGGCCTGATTCAAATCCAGCAACAACGCTTCCGGGCGGCTAAGGCCGAATAAAGTCGCTAACTCGATGCGCGCTGCCAAAAATGGATGCGCCTTGGTTTGTTCGCGCGTCAAATGTTGTCGCGCCGCTTCGGCCCATGGCGCCGGCTGCGCGCTATCGGCGATCTTCGCCAGTAACTCAGCCGCAGCATTGCTACCTTGAGCAGCAGCCTTCTGCAACCAATAAACCGCGCGGACGTCGTTGTCCACTGCCTCACGGCGATTGCGCCAGGCGCTGACACCGCATTCCAGTTGTGCGGCGCAGCGTCCCATTTCGGCAGCCAGCTCCAGGTGACGCTGCATATCAACCAGATTGCGCTGGGAAAATTCGGACTTCAGGTAAATCCGCGACAGTGCATACCATGCATCTGCCAACCCAGCCTCACCGGCCAGCGTCAGCCAGCGAATCGCTTTTTTATAATTTGCCGAACCGCTGCCCACTTGCAGACGCTGACCGTCGCTGTTCATCCGGGCGTACCACAGGCCCAACACCAGTTGCGCGTCCTTATCTTCGCCATAGGCAGCCAGTTCGAGAAATTGCTGTACTTGGTTTGCATCAAAGACATCGCTGCCTTGCAGCGCATGCGCTGTGCGCGTCAATAACGCCAGATTTTCTTCTCCGAGCTGACGCGCCAAGGTCTCCGAAGGCACGTTCAATTGCGCCAGCGTCGCTGCGTATTGTTCCGATAATGCCTGCGCCAGCGGCAAAGCCCGCTCCAGGAAAACCGGCCAATCGGATTTTTCCCAGGCGATCTGGGCCAACGATTGCTGTGCCTGCATGACGCCAGCATTGGCCGCGCGCGAGGTCCATTCCAGCGTTGCCTCGCGCTCTGCCTTGACTGTGCGCTGGCCACCGACGGCTTGAGTAGCGCTTGGCGTGTGCTCGGCCACATCGACAGAAGTGCTGTCGGCATGCTGCGCCAGGAGCCACTGCGCTTCGGCCACCCCCGAATGCGCCACGCTCTTAAGCGCTTTAAGGGCCTTGCCACGCAACGCTGACAAGCCGCTTGGATCTCTCGACGTCAGCACCAGCTGAGCAAACACCAGGCCGGCCTCGATCAAACCGGCATCAAAGGCGCGCTCGCACCATATACACAAGTCGAGCTGATTGCTGTACCCGAGAGCGACCTCAAACGGTATATGGCTGCCGATAAGCATCCAAGCTTCCGGCTCCTCCTGCTGCGCAGCACGACTCAGCCAATGAAGTGCTGTCGACAGGCTTTGCGGCAACCCATTGCCGCCAAACAGATAGCGCTTTCCCAACGCCAGCTGCGCGCCCGCCTGCCCGGCACGGGCTGACCGAATAATCGCCAAATCTTCACGTTTAGCCATAAAGCATTGATTACAAAAGCGTAAATTATGCTTGATAAATGGATCGATTTTTATTTCATCTCATTTTTTAGAAAATATGAATCTTTTTTGCAACAAAACGAGCGTATTCGCACCCGCTAGTCAGGGTGCGATTTTTTCATATGAAGATCACCCTCCTCTTTTTTCACCAAACAATTCCATCAAGAAATATCGAAGGCGACCGAGATATTCTCTCCAAATGAGTAACAAAAAAAACAACACAATTGGCAAATTACATAACTTTCTACCAATTATTAAATAATTAAGTAGCGGAAGTTATGGCTTTTTTGTCAATAAGAGTTAACGTTGTCTCCTCCGGCAAGATGTACGGATCTCCAAAGCCCGTTTTTAAGCCCGTTTTAAAGTCAGTTTTTACATGAAGGACGTTAAATGAAAAAAATCACTCATCACATTGGTCACTCTTGGCGCGATCGCAACTATAGCACAAGCTCAAACCGCCATCACTATCTACGGTACCGTCGATGCGGGCGTTAATTTTTCAAACCACAACCCCGCTGCCGAAGGCAGCGACGGCAAAGGCGGCAGCAAGTTCAGCTTGGGATCGGGCAACATCGACACCTCCCGCATCGGCTTCAAAGGCACTGAAGATCTGGGCAGCGGACTGAAAGCGCTGTTCCAACTCGAAGCCGGCTTCGACAGCTCCAGCGGTGCCGCAGAAGACCGCGGCGCCTTCACACGTAAAGCCGTAGTTGGCTTGGGCGGCAATTTCGGTACAGTATTGCTGGGGCGTCAGGCCGACATGCTCGACGATGCCGGTCATCGCTACACTTCGACCAAGGATTTCGGCAATTTTGCGGCTGGCCTGCATGTGCTCGATCGGGGGTGTAATTAGTTTTACGTAGGTCATTTGGCAGCACACTGCCACCATAGAGGAAAAAATGACCTACGTAAAACGCACCAAACGGGCCAAGCCCGATCCTGAGTTGGTCAAGCTGGCGGACAGCCTGCTTGCCAACTACAAGAAACCT
>NZ_JBIIVN010000129.1:0-7479 GCF_044339385.1 Collimonas sp.
GTTTCGCTTCCGGTTTCGCTTCCGGTTTCGCTTCCGGTTTCGCTTCCGGTTTCGCTTCCGGTTTCGCTTCCGGTTTCGCTTCCGGTTTCGCTTCCGGTTTCGCTTCCGGTTTCGCTTCCGGCCTAGCTTCCGCCTTCACCTCTGGCGCAGGCTCAGGCTTTACTTCAGAGCGCATTTCAGCGCTCGTTTCCGGCTTGATTTCCGGCTTGATTTCCGGCTGGCTTTGCACCACTTCCGGTCCGACTGCGAGTGGCTCCGGCTGAATTGCCGGCTTGGTGTCAGCATCAACTGATGGATGCTTGGGATCGCTTGGCTTTGATTCAGGCATATTGTCAGAAGTAAGAAATGAAGTGGCAGATGAGGTGGCCGCCAGCGTGTCCGCAGCGAGTAAAAAAGTGCGGTGGCGATTGATTTTGCTAAAAAACTCTGGCCCAAGTATAGGCTGGCTCTCGCCGGTTACGCGTTGTTTTCAATATCAGTTTTCAATCACTTCATTTTAAATCGTTATTTGTCGGCATTTTTCACCCTTCAGCTGTGATCTGCGCGCTTCTCACCGACCCACCCTACAAGATGCGAACCAACACGAACAGCACTGTCGACAGCAGCACCGTTGAAGCAAACGGCAGCGAGAATTTCTTGCCGAACAGCGTGAAGCGCAGGTCGCCGGGCAGCCGCCCTAGACCGAGTTTTTCGAACCACGGCAAGGCGCTGGAAAAGACAATCACAAAGATGAAGATAACCAGCATCCAGCGGATCATACGAGACTTTCAGAGAGTGCAGACAGCATCGGCGAGCTCATAAGCGGTGACTACGGTCATGCCGGGAAAAGCGTTCGGGCAATTGTGCGCCGGTGCCGACGGCCAGCACCTTGAACAACTCGCCCATTTCAGCCGGCGACACCAATTTTTGCATGGCATTGGCTTGCGGCAGATATTGGCGGGCGTTTTCCGGCGGCGTCCGCAGCAATAGTTTGCCGATCCCGGCCTCCAACAGGAAAGCTGCCTGGCTGGTGTAGCCCAGCAGATCCAGGCCGCTATCCAGCGCGGCCACCGCCATCGCGGTGAAATCGACATGGGCGGTGACGTCCTGCAAACCCGGCAAATAAAACGGATCGGGATGGGCGTGGTGGCGGTAATGGCACATCAGCGTGCCTTGGTCGCGCTGCTGCAAATAATATTCTGCGGCCGGAAAACCGTAATCAAAGAAAATGGCGACACTGCCTTGTCCGGCTTTCAGCATCGCGCCGAGCGAACGCATGAAGCCGATGGCGACCGGATGCACTTCCGTCAGGTGGCCCAGCGTGAGCGATTCGGCATCGGGAATTTGGGCGATCAGCAGCGGATCGGCTGGACGATCGAGATAGATAAACTGGCCGTCATCACCAGCCGCCCTGGGCTCGGTGAGACCGACGCCGCGCTGCAGCCAGCCGTCGGCACCACGCACCACCAGTTCCACCGGCATCGCATCCAGCACTTCGTTACCGAGCACGACACCGGAAAAAGCGTCAGGCAGACGATCTAGCCACTTTACTTGCGGGAAGGCGCGCAATTTATGCTGTTGGCGCGCACATAATTCGGCTGATAGCTCAACAATGTAATATGCCTGTGGCATGCGCGCCGGATGGGCGGCAGTGGTCAGTTCGGTAAGAATATCGAGCGCCAGCTGGCCGCTACCGGCGCCGAATTCAAGGATTTGCGGTTGCAGCGCGGGCGTCGAATCGAGTAATTCTGTTGCCAAATGCGCCAATGTCGCACCAAAAAGCGGCGTAATCTCGGGCGCGGTTGTAAAATCACCGTCTTTGCCCAATTTTTCCGCACCGCCGCTGTAATAACCGAGATCCGGCGCGTAAAGCAGGAGTTCCATGTAACGTGCGAACGAAATCCAGCCATCTTGTCGGCGGATTTCGGTAGCGATCAGATTGTGCAGCTGGCGCGATGCGCGCTGCGCTTCGACAGAAGCTTCGGGTAATTGCAGTTGCATGGCGCTATTGTAGGAGATAACGCCGCGATGCAAACAATCGATGATAATGAAAACTTGCGGAAAAACGCCCGATGGCGAGCGCGACGCCATGGAACGGAAGAACAGCAGCACAATAGCGGAACAACAACAGTACTCCAACCAAATAGCTCCGGAATGTGTCCGGCCTGATAGCGATAACCAATTGACAAGCATGCGTACTACAACAAACCCCGCCAATAAAGTTGCCCTTGTCACCGATGCTGCCAGCGTGGTCGGCACGGCGATTGCGCTGGCGTTGGCGCGACAGGGCTGGCGTCTGGCGCTGCATTACCAAGACTCCAGCGAGCCGCCGGCCTTATCGGAGTTGTTGCGGGAATGCCAGGCCGCCGGGGCGCAAACCATCGCCGTTCGTTGCGCGTTGGATGACACAACGGCGCTTGCCGCGCTGCTGCCGAGTATCGCGACGGCGCTCGGCGACGTCACTTGCATCATCAACAACCCGAGCCATATCGAAAACGATAGCGCGGCGACTTTTTCCAGCGCCGGCCTGATGCGCCACATGCAAAACAATCTTGCCGCGCCCTTATTGCTGGCGCAGGCGCTGCATGCGGCTCTGGCCAACATCGACGGTGCGCAAGGCGTTGTCATTAACCTGCTCGACCATAAACTGTTTAATCCTCAGCCAGACTTTTTATCCTATACGCTATCGAAGGCGGCGTTGCATAGCGCCACCACCTTGCTGGCGCAGGCTTTGGCGCCAAAGGTTCGGGTGCTTGGCGTGGCGCCGGCACTGAGCATTGCCGCCGCACCTGACGCAACGCTGGCGTTGCAACCGACCAATCCGGCGACACTGGAGGACATTGCGGCGACGGTCTGCTTTATCGCTGCCGCCTCGGCCATTACCGGCAGCACGCTGCTGGTCGATGGCGGCCAACATTTATCTCCTCAGACTCGTGGCGTCGCTGTCGCGGCCGCTGGCGCTACCCCTGATCACCCGCTCCACCCTCACTGAAAAAATCATGCTCTCCGCACTCATCCATCCTGACCTTGGCGATTGCCGCCGCCTGTTCCTGCGCGACTATGAAGTGCAGATCAATATCGGCGTCTACGAATCTGAAAAACAAGGCCCGCAACGTGCGCTGATCAATGTCGACCTGTTTGTGCCGCTGGCTTTGTCGACCCCCACCAAAGACCATGTGGACGACGTGCTGGATTACAATTTCATGCGCAATACCGTGGCAAAGCGCATGGCGCAAGGGCATATCCACCTGCAGGAGACGCTATGCGACGACATCGCCACTGCGCTGCTGGCGCATCCGCGTGTGCGCGCGGTGCGGGTCTCATCGGAAAAGCCGGATGCCTATCCCGATTGCCACTCGGTTGGCGTCGAAGTGTTCCACATCAAGCCGAAGGCCTGAGCCGACAACTATTGAATGAAGAATCGCCATGAATGACTTATCGATGCAGGAAGTACGTATGGAAGACCCCCAATTGATGCAAGCCCCCTTGGGAGATGCCGATGCCGCCGCTGTGACGGCTTTCGCCAGCCACAAGCAGATGGAAAAGATCGCCCACGAAAACAATAAGCTGCACAAGCGGCTGTGCCGCCAGGTGGGCCAGGCGATCGGCGATTTCAACATGATCGAGGATGGCGACAAGGTGATGGTGTGCCTGTCAGGCGGCAAGGATAGTTATGCGCTGCTGGATATCCTGATGACGCTGCGCGAGCGGGCGTCGATCAAGTTCGATATCGTCGCGGTCAACCTGGATCAGAAGCAGCCGAATTTCCCCGAGCATATCCTGCCGGCCTACCTCGAAAAACTTGGGGTTGCCTACCATATCGAAAATGAGGATACCTACAGCATCGTCAAACGCCTGATCCCGGAAGGCAAGACCACTTGCTCGCTGTGTTCGCGGCTGCGGCGCGGCATCCTGTATCGCGTTGCCACCGAACTGGGCGCGACCAAGGTGGCGCTCGGCCATCATCGGGACGACATCATGGAAACCTTTTTCCTGAACATGTTCTTCGGCGGCAAACTGAAGAGCATGCCAGCCAAGCTGCAATCAGACGACGGTAAGCAGATCGTTATCCGGCCGCTCGCTTACGTCAAGGAGGCCGACCTGATCCGCTACGCCGAGGTCAAGCAGTTTCCGATCATTCCTTGCGATCTGTGCGGCAGCCAGGAAAACCTGCAACGCAAGCAGATCAAGGGCATGCTGCGCGACTGGGAAAAGAAATTTCCCGGACGCGTCGAAAACATCTTCTCTTCGCTGGCGACGGTAGCGCCATCGCACCTGATGGACCGTAACCTGTTCGGCTTTACCGGGTTGAAGGCAACCGGGATTGCCGATCCAAACGGCGATATCGCGTTTGACGACGAGCCCTGCTCGACGCCGACCGGCATGACGGCAGCGGGAATCATCCCGCTGCGCCCGCTCGATTAACCCGCTAAATGCCAACGCATGCGGGACGCCCTTGCCAGGGCCCCTGCATCGGCTGCGGCGCCGCTCTGCACCGCGCCGCCGGTGCGAGTTAATTCGGCATCCAGCCCGCCATCCGGAATATATAATCAAGACACACGGCCAGGTTACACGACCATCGCGACATGCGGCCTCGATCATGTCGCGAGCGGTTGACACGGTTTGATGCAAGATTGTCGGTCACGAACCGACATAAGTAGCATAAGAAAAACCAGCAGAATAACCAGGAGAAGGTCAGATGGCATCTTCGTACTATGTCCTCAGAAAATCGACCGATGGGCAGTTCTACTTCGTCCTGCGTGCGCCCAGCGGCGACGTGGTGCTGCACAGTGAAATGTATGTCGCCAAAGCGTCGGCAGAGAATGGCATCGCCTCGGTTCAGAACAATTGCACCCAGGATGACCGCTACAGCCGTAATCAGGCCTCCAACGGCAAGTTCTATTTCAACCTGAAAGCCGCCAACCATCAGGTCATCGGCAGCAGCCAGATGTACTCCACCACCAGCGCCCGCGATGCCGGTATTGACGCTGTCAAAAAAAACGGCCCCAGCACGAACATCAAGGACGAGGCCTGACGCTGCCGATGGATGTGGTTTTTGCGAACGCCTGCAAGTGCCATCAAGCTGCGCCACGCGCGGGGTTTCCGGCGGGGTTTCCGGCACTGTCCGGGGCGGCCTCATAACCCCGATGCAGCCAGTTTGCGCGAGGTTACGCAACCTTGCGCATGATAAAATTTTGCGCCTTTTTTTAAAATTCAACCATGAACATTGTCATTCTCGCCGCCGGCATGGGCAAACGCATGCAGTCTGCACTGCCCAAAGTGTTGCACCCGCTGGCAGGCAAGCCGCTACTGTCGCATGTCATCGATGCCGCCCGCGCTTTATCGCCGACCACGCTGTGCATCATCTACGGTCATGGCGGCGACGCCGTGCCAAGTTCTCTGACGGCTAGCGATCTGCTGTTTGCCAAACAAGAACCGCAACTCGGCACCGGCCACGCGGTAGCGCAAGCGGCAGCGCATCTGGACGACAGCGTGCCGACGCTGGTGCTGTACGGCGACGTGCCGCTGATCGCCAGCAGCACGCTGCGCCGACTGGTCGACAGCGCCGGCGCCGATCAGCTGGCAGTTCTGACCGTCACGCTGCCGGACCCGGCTGGCTACGGTCGCATCGTCCGCGAACACAGTCAGATCGTCAGCATCGTCGAACAAAAAGATGCCAACGCCGAGCAACGGGCGATCACCGAATGCAACACCGGCATCATGGTGGCGCCGACCGTACAGTTAAAGAAATGGCTGGCCGGCCTCTCCAACAACAATGCACAGGGCGAGTATTACCTGACCGATATCGTCGCCAGCGCTGTCGCTGACGGCACGCCGGTGGTATCTGCACAACCGGATGCGGTGGCGGAAACCCTGGGCGTCAACAGCAAGGTGCAACTGGCGGAACTGGAGCGCATCCATCAGCGCAACATCGCCGAACGCCTGCTGGAACAGGGCGTGACCTTGCTCGACCCGGCGCGCATCGATGTGCGCGGCAAATTGCAGTGCGGGCGCGATGTCAGCATTGATATCGGCTGTGTGTTTGAAGGTGAAGTGAGCATTGAAGACGGTGCTGTAATCGGCGCCAATTGCGTGATCAAGAATGCGCGCATCGGCCGCAACGCCAACATCAAGCCGTTCTGCCATATTGACGACGCAGTGGTCGGCGCGGCTTCGCAAATCGGCCCTTACGCCAGACTGCGGCCCGGCACTGAACTGGGCGAAGATGTCCATATCGGCAATTTCGTCGAGGTGAAGAACAGCCAGATCGCCGCCCACAGCAAGGCCAATCATCTGGCTTATGTTGGCGATGCGACGATTGGATCGCGCGTGAATATCGGCGCCGGCACCATCACCTGCAATTACGACGGCGTCAATAAATTCCGCACAGTGATTGAGGACGATGCCTTTATCGGTAGCGACAGCCACTTGATAGCGCCAGTACGGGTCGGCCAGGGCGCAACGCTAGGAGCCGGTACGACGCTGACCAAGGATGCGCCGGCAGGCAAGCTGACGGTCTCGCGCGCCAGGCAGATCACGGTTGATGACTGGGAACGGCCGGTGAAAATCAAGAAGTAAGATTTAAAAACGAAATTTAAAAGCGAGTTTTAAAAACAAGATTTAAAAACAAAAGCAAAAAATAAGAGCCAAAAAGCGGCGCAACGGAACCGTGAAAAATGGGCTCCCACGTTCGCCGCAATGGCGAGTGCGGGGAGTGCCGCGAGTGCGGCGAGCGCTCGCCGAACCGGGACCGTCGCGTGGCGTGGCGTGGCGTGGGTACATTTTTGTCCACGCCGCATTCACTCATCGCCCATCCGACGTTCCGCAGCGGCTTGGCTGCCCGCGCCACCGGCCAGGCGCGCTCCTTCACACGGCAATGCGGGTCTCGAATTTACTTCTGTAGATCGAAAAATACGTCCGCACATTACGCACATTCTTTTGCGCGGCAAACAACTGATGCGCCAACGCATGGTAGGCCGCCATGTCCACCGCCTGCACCACCAGCACAAAATCCGGCCCCGGCGAGACCCGGTAGCATTGCAGCAGTTGCGGCGCCTGCGCCACCAGCTCCTCGAATTCCTGCAAGCGCTCATCGGCCTGATTGTCGAGCGTCACTTCAACAATCGCGGCCAGGCCAGCGCCGATCTTATCGGGCGCGACGATGGCCACCTGGCGCAGAATCACGCCAGCGTCGGTCAGACGTTTGACGCGCCGCAGGCAAGTCGGCGCCGAAGCGTGCACCTGTTGCGCCAGTTGCTGATTGGTTTGCGAGGCATCGGCCTGCAAGGCATTCAAGATACGGCGGTCAAGCTCGCCCAGAACAATATCCATATGCAATATATTTCATCTTATAAAATACAAATGAAATAATATTTGAGCTTCCCTCGATTTTTCGTCTTCCAACAGGTGGCTTTTATGCCGCCTGTTTTTCCTGATGTTGCTCAGTGAGCCAGTCATCTAAATACTGGCAGGGTGAACGATAGCCAAGCGTCGAATGCT